>NZ_MBEM01000226.1:0-14847 GCF_001954045.1 Mycobacterium sp. SP-6446
GGGAGCCCACCCCGCGCAGCACGTCCTCCCACGCGGGAATGACCGGCTTGCCACGTCGCGTGTGGACCGGCTGCTCCTGGGGCGGGGGGGCGGCCGGCTGGACCGGCGCCGCCACCGAGGGCTTGGCGGGCTCGTCGAAGTCGACGTGGGCCACCGGCGCCACCGGCCGCAGCGGACGCTCGAAGTTCGGGTCGATCAGCTCACTGGCCGCGTCGTCGATCGCGGTAACCGTGCCGCCGTGAGCGCCCGGCGTGAAGCAGAAGTGTGCGTTGTTGTCGGAGCGGCCGGCCTTCCACGCGAGCTGCACCGTCCATCGGTTGTCTTCGTTGCGCCAGGCGTCCCAGCTGAGCTTCTCGTGGTCGAGGCCACGCGTCACCAGCGCGGCGCTGACGGTCTCGAGCAGGGTGAGCACCGCGGGCCCGTCGTCGAGCATCGGATGTGCGGCCGTTGCCAGCTCCGCCGCGCGAAAACGCTCCAGCAGCACCGGGTGGGCGAAGCGGCGGATGCGCGCGATGTCGGAACCCGACGCCGCGGCCACTTGCTCGACGGAGGCGCCCGCACGGATCTTGGCCTGAATTTCTTTGGGGCTCAGCATGTTGGTGACGTCGATCTCGAGGTGCGGTTGCTCCGGCTGCGGGGTCTCGCCGTTCAGCGCGGCCCGCAATCGGTCGTCGATCACCAGCCTGAACTCCTCTGCGGGATCATCGCTCTCGCAGACGATGTATTTGCTGTCGGCATCGAGCCTAACCATTTTGAGTTCCCGCATGGTGTTCTCCTCGCAGGCTCCGTGCAGGTCAGCGACGGACCCGTCACGTGCGCACTCTAGTCCAGCCGACGCCCATCACCTGTGCTGACACGCTGGGCGGTTGCGTGCGGATTGCCGGCGGGTTAAAGCCGTTCGACCACCCAGTCGACGCACTGCGTAAGAGCGCTGACGTCGTCGGGCTCGACCGCGGGGAACATCGCAACCCTGAGCTGGTTGCGGCCGAGTTTGCGGTACGGCTCGGTGTCGACTATGCCGTTGGCCCGCAGAATCGACGCGACCGCCGCGGCGTCGACCTCGTCGACGAAGTCGATCGTGCCCACCACCTGGGAACGCAGCCCGGGATCGGCGACGAACGGCGTCGTGTACGGCCGCTCCTGCGCCCAGGAGTACAACCGCTGCGACGAGTCGGCCGTGCGCTTGACCGCCCAGTCCAGCCCGCCGTTGCCCAACATCCAGTCGAGCTGTTCGGCCAGCAGCGCCAGGGTGCCGATCGCGGGCGTGTTGTACGTCTGGTTCTTCAAGCTGTTCTCCACCGCGATCGGCAGCGACAGGAAGTCGGGAACCCAGCGACCGGACGCGGCGATCGACTCGACCCGGGCCAGCGCGGCTGGGCTCATGATCGCCAGCCACAGGCCGCCGTCGCTGGCGAAGTTCTTCTGCGGCGCGAAGTAGTACGCGTCGGCTTCGGTGATGTCGACGGGCAGCCCGCCGGCGCCCGAGGTCGCGTCGATGACGACCAACGCGTCGCCCGAATCCGCCGGGCGCTGGACCGGGACCGCGACCCCGGTCGAGGTCTCGTTGTGGGCCCACGCGATCACGTCGACCGCCGGATCGCTCCGCGGCTCCGGTGCGCTGCCGGGATCCGCCTTGACGATGATGGGTTCGCCGATGAATGGGTTCTTGACGACGGCGGAGGCGAACTTCGAGCTGAACTCGCCGTAGGAAAGGTGCAGCGAGCGCTTGTCGATCAGCCCGAAGGCCGCGGAATCCCAGAACGCCGTCGCGCCGCCGTTGCCCAGGATGACCTCGTAGCCGTCGGGCACCGAGAAAAGCTCCGCGAGCCCCGACCGAACCCGCCCCACCAGATTCTTGACCGGCGCCTGCCGGTGCGAGGTGCCGAACAGCGCGGCCGCGGTGGTGCTCAGCGCCTGCAGTTGCTCGGGTCGGACCTTCGACGGACCCGATCCGAAGCGGCCATCGCGGGGTTTGAGGTCAGCGGGAATCTGGAGCTCGTCAGCCATGCCAGCCAGCGTAGTGAGCGCCGCGGGACCGGTGGTGGGGCGGCCCGGCCGCCGCGTCGCGGTGTGAGCCAGGACACACAATTTGCCTGACCACTGGTCAGCCCACACTGCTCCGCGGGGTCTGGAACATTCCCGGTACCCGCGGTACTGTCTAGACACAGCACGTCCAAATGTAAACCTCGTTGGGGAGGGCTTGGATATGGCCAGGACGCGAACGGTCCGGCGGTGGCGCCGCAACATGGAAGTCCGCGACGACGTCGACTACGTCAACATGCTTGCCACACTGTCCGAGGGGTCGGTGCGGCGAAACTTCAACCCGTATACCGATATCGATTGGGACTCACCGGAATTCGCGGTCACGGACAACGACCCCCGCTGGATCCTGCCGAAGACCGACCCGCTGGGCCGCCATCCCTGGTATCAGGCCCAGTCCGACGAGCGCAAGATCAAGATCGGAATGTGGCGCCAGGCCAACGTGGCCAAGGTGGGGCTGCACTTCGAGTCCATCCTGATCCGCGGACTGATGAACTACACGTTCTGGGTGCCCAACGGGTCACCCGAATACCGGTACTGCCTGCACGAGTCGGTCGAAGAGTGCAACCACACGATGATGTTCCAGGAGATGGTGAACCGCGTCGGCGCCGACGTGCCGGGGATGCCGCGGATGCTGCGCTGGATCTCGCCCCTGATCCCGCTGGTCGCCGGACCGTTGCCGGTGGCGTTCTTCATCGGCGTGCTGGCCGGCGAGGAGCCGATCGACCACACGCAGAAAAACGTTCTGCGCGAAGGCAAGTCACTGCACCCGATCATGGAGCGGGTGATGGCGATCCACGTGGCCGAGGAGGCCCGGCACATCTCGTTCGCTCACGAGTTCCTGCGAAAGCGGTTGCCGCAGTTGAGCAAACGACAGCGGTTCTGGGTCTCGCTGTACTACCCGCTGACGATGCGGGTGCTGTGCCAGGCGATCACCGTGCCGCCCAAGGCGTTCTGGCGGGAGTTCGACATTCCGCGCGAGGTCAAGAAGGAGCTGTTCTTCCGGTCGCCGGATTCACGAAAGTGGTTGAGCGACATGTTCGCCGACGTCCGGATGCTGGCCAACGACACCGGCTTGATGGAAACCCGTTCGGCGCGGCTGATGTGGCGCCTGTGCAAGATCAACGGCAAGCCGTCGCGCTACCGCAGCGAACCGCAACGCCAGCACCTGGCCGCGGCGCCGGCCGCCTAGCGTTTCCGGGAGTTCAATGCCGCACGTTATTACCCAGTCGTGCTGTAACGACGGGTCCTGTGTCTTCGCGTGCCCGGTGAATTGCATTCACCCGACACCGGACGAGCCTGGCTTCGCGACCTCGGAGATGCTCTACATCGATCCGGTGGCATGCGTGGACTGCGGCGCCTGCGTGAGCGCCTGCCCGGTGGGCGCGATCGCACCCGACACCCGGTTGGAGCCCAAACAGCTGCCGTTCGTCGAAATCAACGCGTCCTTCTACCCGCCGCGGCCCGCGGGCGAGAAACTGCCGCCGACCTCGACGCTGGCCCCGGTGATCCCCGCGGCCGAGGTGCGTGTGCGCCGTCATCCGCTGACCGTCGCGATAGTCGGGTCCGGGCCCGCGGCGATGTATGCCGCCGATGAGCTACTCACCCAACATGGCGTGCGCGTCAACGTCTTTGAGAAGCTGCCCACGCCCTACGGGCTGGTTCGCGCGGGCGTGGCGCCGGATCATCAGAACACCAAGAAAGTCACCCAGCTCTTCGACCGGGTCACCCGGCATCGCCACTTCCGCTTCTACCTCAATGTCGAGATCGGCAAGCACCTGAGCCACGCCGACCTGCTGGCCCATCATCACGCCGTGCTGTACGCCGTCGGTGCGCCCGACGACCGCCGCCTGGACATCGAAGGCATGGGGCTACCGGGCACGGGAACCGCCACCGAATTGGTCGCATGGATCAACGGACATCCCGACTTCACCGAGCTGCCAGTCGATCTCAGCCACGAGCGGGTGGTGATCATCGGCAACGGCAATGTCGCCCTCGATGTGGCCCGCGTGCTCACGGCGGACCCGAACGACTTGGCCCGCACCGACATCTCCGATCTTGCGTTGGAGGCATTGCGCGGCTCCGCGGTCCGCGAGGTGGTGATCGCCGCACGGCGCGGCCCGGCGAATTCCGCGTTCACGTTGCCCGAACTGATCGGGCTCACCGGCGCCTCCGAGGTCGTGCTCGATCCGGGCGATCAGCGGTTGGTGGCAAGCGATCTCGCGTCGGCCTCCGACACGTTGACCCGGAACAAGCTGGAGATCGTGAGCAAGCTCGGCGATGCTTCGGCGCCGCGTGCGGGCAGGCGGCCACGAGTCCGGCTGGCCTACCAGCTCACGCCCCAGCGCGTGCTGGGCCAGCAACGCGCCACCGGTGTCGAGTTCTCCGTCACCGGCACCGATGAGGTGCGCCGGCTGGACGCGGGCCTCGTGCTCACGTCGATCGGCTACCGCGGCAAGCCGATTCGCGATCTTCCGTTCGACGAATCCGCGGCCGTCGTGCCGAACGAGGGCGGCCGCGTCGTCGATCCCGCCTTCGGTGGCCCCGTGCCCGGCGCTTACGTCGCGGGATGGATCAAGCGTGGACCGACCGGCTTCATCGGCACCAACAAGTCCTGCTCCTTGCAGACGGTGCACGCGCTGGTCGCCGACTTCAACGAAGGCAGGCTGGCCGACCCGCTCGCCAAGCCGGACGCGCTGGACCGGCTGGTGCACGCCCACCAGCCCGACGCCGTCGACGCCGCAGGGTGGGGCGCCATCGACGCCGCCGAGATCGCCCGCGGCAGTGACGAGAGTCGACCGCGCGTCAAGTTCACCGACGTCGGCGACATGCTCGCCGCTGCGGCCACGGCCCAGCCGGCGCCCCCGAGGCGACGCCGGCTGCTGGCCCGGCTGCGTGACTTCTAGCCGGCCTGCCCGGACATCGCCGCTTGAATGTCCTCGGGGCTGACCTCGCGCACCGGCTGACCCAACGACCAGTGATGCCCGAACGGGTCCTCGACCACGCCGTAGCGGTCGCCCCAGAACTGGTCGTCCAACGGCGTCACCACCGTGGCGCCCGCGTCCAGCGCCTGCTGGAACTTGGCGTCGACGTCGGTAACCGTCAGATGGATGGTAACTGGCGTGCCGCCGAGTGACTTCGGCGTCATCGACCTGCCGCCGCACACTTCCGGGAAGTCGTCGTTGAGCATCACCAGCGAGCCGTTGATGCGCAGCGCGGCGTGGACCAGTTTGCCGTCGGGGCGGGGCACCCGGCCCAGCTCAACGGCACCAAAAGCCTTGACGTAGAAGTCGATCGCCGCTGCGGCGTCGCCAACGACGAGGTGCGGGGAAACTGCGGGTTCGATATCGATTGCCATGGCGGCCTCCTTGGTTGTGGGTGTCCAGGCCAGTCCCGGACCGGCTCACGGATACTGACCCCGGCCGCGACGCTAACTCATCGCGGCGATCGCCATTTAAACGCCGGGCACCGACAACTAGTGGACGCGAGCGTAACGCCAGGGCGAAAAATTGGGCCGAAGTTCGCCGTGACGTTACGCCCGCGAGCGGAAGCTCAGGCCGTCGTGAGGACCCGGTCCCAGCCCTGCACGGACTCCGGGCTGCGCGGCCCCGGACCCACATAGATCGCCGACGGGCGAACCAGCTTGCCCAGCCGCTTCTGCTCGAGAATGTGCGCGCACCAACCGGCGGTGCGGCCACAGGTGAACATCGCCGGCATCATGTGGGCCGGCACCTGGGCGAAGTCCAGGATCACCGCGGCCCAGAACTCGACGTTGGTCTCGATCGGGTGGTCCGGACGCCGCTCGCGCAACTCGGCCAGCGCGGCCTGCTCGAGCGCGACCGCCACCTCGTAGCGCGGCGCGCCCAGCCGTTCCGACGCTGCCCGCAGCACCCGCGCCCTGGGGTCTTCGGCGCGGTAGACCCGGTGCCCAAACCCCATCAGCTTGTCGCCGCGGTCCAGGATCCCCTTGACCAGGCCGCGGGCGTCGCCGGTGCGCTCGACCTCCTCGAGCATCGGCAGCACCCGGGCCGGAGCACCGCCATGCAGCGGACCGCTCATCGCCCCGATCGCCCCGGACAGGGCCGCCGCGACGTCGGCGCCGGTCGAGGCGATCACTCGCGCCGTGAACGTCGAGGCATTCATGCCATGCTCGGCCGCGGACACCCAATAGGCGTCGATGGCCTCGACATGCCGGGGATCGGGCTCGCCCTGCCAGCGGGTCATGAAACGTGCTGTCACCGTGGAGCATTCGTCGATGACTCGCTGCGGGACCGCGGGCTGGTAGATTCCGCGCGCCGACTGCGCAACATAGGACAGCGCCATCACCGATGCCCGGGCCAGTTGCGTGCGCGCGGTGGCATCGTCGACGTCCAGCAAGGGCTTGTATCCCCAGATCGGCGCCAGCATCGCCAGGCCGGCCTGCACGTCGACGCGGACGTCGCCGGTGTGGATCGGCAGCGGGAATGGCTCGGCCGGAGGCAGTCCGCGGCCGAACTCACCATCCACCAACAAGCCCCACACCTCGCCGAACGTGACCCGCTGGCTCACCAGATCCTCGATATCGACGCCGCGATAGCGCAACGCGCCGCCGTCTTTATCCGGCTCGGCGATCTCGGTGGTGAACGCGACCACACCGTTGAGGCCAGGGACGAAATCTTCCGGGACCACAGTCATAGGAAAATTCTCGCACCCCGCTTCCGGGCGGACGCTACCGGCCGGTAGCAAGCGCCGGTAGCGTTGGCGCGATGGCAGGACCAGACGACGACCACCTGCAACGAATGCGAGTCGAGTACGGGTCGGTCGAGCGGGACGGCGGCCCCGACCTCGACGCGGACTGGCTCGATGACGGTTGGCTTCCGTTGCTGCGCAAGTGGATTGACGACGCCGAACACTTCGGGGTGCCCGAACCCAATGCGTTCGTGCTGGCCACCGTGGCCGAGGGTAGGCCGATGAGCCGGTCGGTGCTGTGCAAGGGCGTGGACGAGACCGGGATCACATTCTTCACGAACTATGACTCAGCCAAAGGCATCGAGCTGGCGGCGACGCCGTACGCGTCGGCGACCTTCCCCTGGTACCTGCTGGGGCGACAGGTGCACGTCCGCGGCGCGGTGACCAAGGTCGACCCGCGGATCACCGCGGAGTATTGGTCCAAACGGCCGCGCGGCTCGCAGCTGGGCGCGTGGGCGTCACACCAGTCGCAGCCGATCGCGTCGCGCGCGGCGCTGCTCGACCAGCTGGCCGACGTGACAGCGCGCTTCGCCGACGACGAGCGCATCCCGGTGCCACCGGGGTGGGGTGGCTACGTCATCGCGCCCGAAGTGGTGGAGTTCTGGCAGGGCCGGGAAAACCGGGTGCACAACCGGATCCGAGTCATCGGGTCGCAGGTCGAGCGCCTCCAGCCCTGACCGACGTGAGCCGCGGCCGGGCCATGAAGCGCCCGTTGTGACGGGCCGCCTGATGATTGCCTAAGGAAGATCGTCGAGACCCACCCCGGGCAGGCGCCCCGCCGCGATAACGACTACCTTCAGCTATAAGCACCTAGTCAGGGCAGCCATATCAGCCAGAGCGCAAAGGGGTTCTCGTGGCCGACACCGACGACACCGCAACTCTCAAGTACCCGGGAGGTGAGCTCGACCTCGAGGTCGTCCACGCCACCGAGGGAGCTGACGGCATCGCGCTGGGCTCGCTGTTGTCCAAGACCGGCCACACCACGTTCGACAACGGGTTCGTCAACACCGCCGCCTGCAAGAGCTCCATCACCTATATCGACGGCGACGCCGGGATCCTGCGCTACCGCGGTTACCCCATTGAGCAGCTCGCCGAGAAGTCGACCTTCATCGAGGTCAGCTATCTGCTGATCTACGGCGAGCTGCCGGACAAGGACCAGCTCGCCGAATTCACCACCAAGATCCAGCGGCACACCATGTTGCACGAGGACCTCAAGCGGTTCTTCGACGGCTTCCCGCCCAACGCCCACCCGATGCCGGTGTTGTCCAGCGTGGTGAACGCGTTGAGCTCCTACTATCCGGATTCGCTTGATCCGATGGACAACGGGCAGGTCGAGCTGTCCACGATTCGTCTACTCGCGAAGCTGCCCACCATCGCCGCGTACGCCTACAAGAAGTCGGTCGGGCAGCCGTTCCTCTACCCGGACAATTCGCTGTCGCTGGTGGAGAACTTCCTGTGGATGACCTTCGGGTTGCCCGCCGAGCCGTATCGGGCCGATCCCGAGATCGTGCGGGCGTTGGACATGTTGTTCATCCTGCACGCCGACCACGAACAGAACTGTTCGACGTCGACGGTCCGGCTGGTCGGCTCGTCGCGGGCCAACCTGTTCACCTCGATCTCCGGCGGCATCAACGCGCTCTGGGGCCCGCTGCACGGCGGCGCCAACCAGGCGGTGCTCGAGATGCTGGAGGAGATCCGCGAGAGCGACGACGACGTCAGCGAATTCGTCCGCAAGGTGAAGAACCGCGAGGCCGGCGTCAAATTGATGGGCTTCGGTCACCGCGTCTACAAGAACTACGACCCCCGCGCGCGGATCGTCAAGGAGCAGGCCGACAAGATCCTGTCGAAACTCGGTGGCGACGACGACCTGCTCAGCATCGCGAAGGAGCTCGAGGAGAAGGCGCTCACCGACGACTACTTCATCGAGCGCAAGCTCTACCCCAACGTCGACTTCTACACCGGCCTGATCTACCGGGCACTCGGTTTCCCCACCCGGATGTTCACCGTGCTATTCGCGTTGGGCCGGCTGCCCGGGTGGATCGCGCACTGGCGCGAGATGCACGACGAGGGTGACAGCAAGATCGGCCGCCCGCGCCAGATTTACACCGGGTACACCGAACGCGACTACGCCACGATCGAGCAGCGCTAGGTTGCCGGGCAGGGCCCGGCGAACACTGCGGTAAGTACCGCCATCGCGGCGTTGTGGCCCGCGATGCCCGATACCGCTCCGCCGCGGCGCGCGCCCGACCCGCACAACATGATTCGCTCGTGCGCCGTGGCGACGCCCCATTGCCCCGCCGGTGTGTCTAGCCCATCGTCGTCGTCCGCGAACGGCCACGACAATGCGCCGTGGAAGATGTTGCCCGCGGTCATCCCCAGTTTGCGGTGTAGGTCCAGGGTGGTCGTCGTCTCGATGCACGGCCGCCCATGCGCGTCGCTCATCAACACGTCCTGGATCGGTTCGGCCAGAACGGAATTCAGCGACGCCAGCACCGAATCGGCCAGCCGGTCACGCAGCGCCCCGGAGTAGGTGCCGTCGAATAGCGAATGCGGGGTGTGCAGGCCGAACACCGTCATCGTGTGAGCGCCCGAGTCACGCAGCCCGGCCGGCAGGATGCTCGGGTCGGTCAGGGAGTGGCAGTAGGCCTCGCACGGCAACGGGTCCGGTAGGTGTCCGGCGGCCGCGCGCGAATACGCCGTATCCAGTTGTGTCCACGTCTCGTTGACGTGAAAGGTCCCGGCAAATGCTTGTTCGGCGGTGACGCTGTCGTCGCGCAGGCGCGGCAACCGCCGCAGCACCATGTTCACTTTGACCTGCGCGCCCTGGGCCGGGCTCGCCGGCCGTTCCCCGAGCAGCCCGGCCAACACCGTCGGAGTCACGCCGGCCAGAACGAAGCGGCCGCGGATAGTGTGCTCCTCGTCGCCGCTGCGGTAGCGCACCAGACCGTCCGGATCGATAGCGAAAACGTCTGCGCCGGTGGTGATTTCGGCGCCGTGGGTGACGGCCGCCGCGGCCAGGGCCGCCGTCACCGAGCCCATCCCGCGGATGGGGACGTTCCAGTCTCCGGTGCCGCCGCCGAGCACGTGATACAGGAAGCAGACGTTCTGGCTCAGCGACGGCTCGTCGAGGCGGGCAAAGGTGCCAATCAGCGCGTCGGTGGCGATCATGCCGCGCACCAGGTCGTTGCGCACCGCGCCGGCGATCGCGTGTCCGATCGGCTCTTCGACGATGGCCCGCCACGCCGACGCCGCATCGGGATCGCCGCCGTCGAGGACGTGCCGGCGGGCCTGTTCGCGGGTGCGCAGCGGTTCGAGCAGCGTCGGCCACAGGCGTTCCGTGACTACTCGGCAGCGCCGGTAGAACGTCGCGAAACCGTGCTCGTCGTCGGCTGCGCCGATCGCTGCGAACGCGTCGGGGCGCCCAACTAGCAGACCGGTGCGGCCGCCGGCGCCGGGGTCGGGCGTGTACGACGAGAATCGCCGCCGGGCCAGCGGCGCGGCGGCGCCCAGGTCATCGAGGATCCGTGGGGGGAGCAGGCTAACCAGGTACGCGTACCGCGAGACCCGGACGTCGACGCCGTCGAACGGCTGCGCGGAGACCGCGGCTCCGCCGACGTGTCCTAGCCGCTCTAGCAGCCGCACCCGGAGGCCCGCCCGGGCCAGATACCCGGCCGCGACCAGGCCATTGTGGCCGCCGCCGACGACGACAACGTCGCAATCCCGGATGCCGTCGACCGCCATATTCCGGATGGTTTCCTAGCCGAGGTATCCCTCGACCTGGCCGGGTGGACGAACGGCCGCTTCCTTTGGGTCGCCACCCGTCTCGCGCAGCGCCCGGCGCTGCCGCAGCAGGTCCCAGCACTGGTCGAGTTCGACCTCCACCTGGCGCAGGCGTTCGTGCTCCTCAGACTCGGTGATGTCCCGGCGCTGCAGCTGCGCGCGCAGGGCTTTCTCCTCGGCGACCAGCTCGCGGATGTGCGCCAAGGCGTCGCTGTCGGTTGGTGTGTTGCCATCGGCCATCGTCCTAGTGTGCCCGAGACCGGCGGCGCGTGACGGCGACGCTAGCTCGGACCGGGCAGGCGCAGCACCAGCCGCGCGCCGCCCAGCGGGCTGTCTTCCAGCGATGCCGTTCCGCCGTGCAGGTGCGCCTGCTGTGCCACCAACGCCAGCCCCAAGCCCGAGCCCGAGTGGGAGGCCGTCGACCCGCGGGAGAATCGCTCGAACACCACCTCGCGCTCGCCTTCGGGCACACCGGTGCCGTTGTCGTCGACGGCGATCTCCACTCCGGCCCGCGAGCTGACCGCGGACAGCTGGACCTTGGTGGCGCCGCCATGCTTGACGGCGTTCGCGATCGCGTTGTCGACCGCGAGGCGCAACCCTGCCGGCAATCCCACGATGATGCAGGTTGGCGACGGCACCAGCGAGACGTCGACGGTGGGGTAGATCCGTGTCGCGTCGTGGGCGGCGCGGTCGAGCAGGTCGGTGATGTCGACCGGTACGTGATCGTCGGACGTCGACAGTTCGCCCTGGGCCAACCGCTCCAGGGCGCTCAGGGTGGCCTCGATGCGCGACTGGGTGCGGATGACGTCGTTGAGCACCTCTTTGCGTTGGTCGTCGGGCAGATCCAGGGTCGACAGCACCTCGAGGTTGGTGCGCATCGCGGTCAGCGGGGTCCGGAGCTCATGGGAGGAGACCGCGGCGAAGTCGCGCGCCGAAGCCAGCGCCTCTTTGGTCCGGTTCTGCTCGTTCCAGATGCGTTGCAGCATTCCCCGCATCGCCTCGGCGATTTCGACCGCTTCGCTGGCGCCGTGCACTTCGACTCGCGGCGCCTCGTCTCCCGCGTCGATCGACCGGGTCTGCTGGGCGAGCTGCTTGAACGGGCGCACCGCGAAAGCGGCTAGCAGCCAAGCGAATACGGCCGCGGCGCCGATGGCGAAGCCACAGATCAGCATCACCCGTCGATGCAAATTGTTGGTCTCGGCGAGGGTGGCGTCGTAGGTGGCGCCGACGGCGAGCGAGGTCGGCCCCGGCCCGGGAATCTCCACCGTCCGCACCCGGTAGCGCACCCCGTTGATGTAGGTGTCGGCGTAGCCGTCGTCCAGCTTGGGCAGCGTGACATCGGAATTCGACTTGATCAGGTTGCCGCTGCGGATCGTCATGATGGCGTCACGGTCGTTGGGCGAGCGGGGGATTTCACCAAGACCGCGGGGCAGGAACGGGATCGCGAAGCCCGCGGCCTCGTCCAGACGGCGATCCAGCCGCTCCTTGCGGTCGTTGGTGATGCCGACCCAGACCACGGCGCCGACGATGAGCACCGGAATCGCGGCCCCGATGGCCGTCGCGACCACCACCCGGGTCCGCAGCGACGGCGTACGAGCAACGATTCGCGACAGGATGTTCATGGCCTGCTTCGATCCGGTTACTGCATGCGCAGCACGAACCCGACTCCTCGAACGGTGTGCAGCAGCCGGGGCCCGCCGTTGGCCTCGAGCTTGCGGCGCAGGTAGCCGATGAACACGTCGACGACGTTGGTGTCGGCCGCGAAGTCATACCCCCACACCAGCTCCAGCAGCTGCGCGCGTGACAGGACCGCGGTCTTGTGCTCGGCCAGCACCGCCAGCAGGTCGAACTCCCGCTTGGTCAGGTCCACGTCGACGCCGTTGACCCGGGCCCGCCGGCCCGGGATGTCCACCTCCAGCGGCCCGACCGTGATGGTTTCCGAGGACGACGTCGCGGTGGCGCCGCGGCGGCGCAGCAGCGCCTTCACCCGGGCCACCAGTTCGGCCAGCACGAAGGGTTTGACCAGGTAATCGTCGGCGCCGGCCTCCAGCCCGGCCACCCGGTCGTCGACCGAGCTGCGGGCGGACAGCACACAGACGGGCACGTCGTTATCCATGGCGCGCAATGCCGTGACGACGCTGACGCCGTCCAGCACGGGCATGTTGATGTCGAGGACGATCGCGTCGGGCCGGGTCTCGGTCGCGCTGCGCAACGCCTCGGCCCCGTCGACCGCGGTCGATACCTCGAATCCGGAGAGTCGCAGTCCGCGTTCGAGCGAGGCGAGCACGTCGGAGTCGTCGTCGACGACCAAGACGCGAGGTGAGCTCACACCGGTGTCCATGTCGCCCATTTTGCCGGATTGTTCCCTATCGCGGTGGGAGGCGCGACTCTGCTCACCGGCGGTCGAGGCCGCTGAGCTGAACCGCAATCTGCCGGCGCACCGCGGGAACTCCCGCGGCCAGGCGCATGGCCGAGTTGCGGACCGGGCGCACCGGGCGCGGCAGGGTCGCCATCTTGGTCAGGCGTCCGGTCAGTTTCAGAACCTGCGCGGCATATCCGCGCTGCACGGCGGCGTAGGTGTCCAATGCGGTGTCCGAGCCGCCCCCCACGACCTCGGAGAGCGCGCGGGCAAGCGAAATCGCGTCGAGGATACCGAGATTCATGCCCTGGCCGCCGGCGGGGCTGTGCACGTGGGCGGCGTCACCGGCCAGCAGTAGTCGCCCGGCCCGGTAACTGTCGGCGACACGGTGGTGGATGTGGAACCGCGTTCCCCACAACAGCTCGGTGACGACCGACTCACCGGGTCCGAACCCGCGGCTGTCAAGCAGCGCCTGCACGAACTCCGCCGAGGGCGCCTTCGGGGCGTCCGCGGCCGGCGCGACGATGCGGAAGATGTCGCCGGGCAACGGCGCCAGCACGGTCAGGCCTTCGTTGGCGTAGAACAGGATCACCTCGTCGCGGGGTGCGGCACCGGCCAGCCGCACGTCGGCGAGTGTGAACGATTCGGCGAATTCGCTTCCGGCAAAGCCGATCCCGGCCTGCTCACGAACCACGCTCTTCATACCGTCGGCACCGACGACATAGCGGGCTCGAATGGTCTCGCCGTCGTCGAAGGTGGCCGTGACGCCGTCCGCGTCCTGGGCCAGGCGGCGCAGCGTCTTGGGTCGGATCACCTGACCGCCGAGTTCGTGCAGCCGCTCCAGCAGGAGCTGTTCGGTGTCGGCCTGGGAGAGCATCAGGCTGTACGGATATTTCGTCGGCAGGTCGCTGAAGTCGATCGGGACGAGTACGTGCCGGCCCTCGCGCATGGTGAACCGCGGCGCGATCAGTCCCGCGTCGACCAGCCGCCGGGAGACGTCGATGTCTTCGAGCACTTCCAGCGTGCGGGCGTTCACCACGGCCGCACGGGTGGTGTTCTGGCCCTCGGCCAGCGCGTCCACCAGGACGGTGCGGACCCCGTGGGTGATCAGGGAAGCGGCGGCGGCGAGGCCGGTGGGACCTGCGCCAACGACGAGAACGTCGGTGTCGTGCATGGCTGGCTCCTTTGCTGTGGATAAGTCAACGCTTGTTGGCATAACTCCATGCTGGCGCGCCTTGCGTGCAATGTCAACAGTTGTTGGCCTACAATTGTTGACATGAGGCGATCATCCGAAAAGACAAAAGCGGCGATCCTGGCGGCGGCCCGCGAAAGGTTCGGCGCGGCCGGTTTCCAGGCGGCGACGATCCGGGCGATCGCCGCCGATGCCGGCGTGGATCCGGCGATGGTGATGCGCTACTACGGGAGCAAGGACAAGTTGTTTGCCGCCGCGGCGGAGTTCGACCTCAGGTTTCCCGACTACGCAGCGACCGACCCGGCACAGGTCGGACGCTCGCTCGTCCGGCACTTTCTCGAACGCTGGGAGGGCGACGAGGCGCTGGTGATCCTGCTGCGGTCCAGCGCCACCAACGGCGAAGCGGCGCAACGGATGCAGCGGATCTTCGAAAGCCAGGTGGAGCCGTTGGTTGCGGCCCTGGCGCCGGCGGCCGAACACGAAGTTCGCGCCGGGCTGATCGCTACGCAGATCATCGGTATGGCGTTCTGCCGCTTTGTGCTACGGCTCCCGCCCGTCGTCGAGATGACGCGCGACGAGATTGTCGAGTGGCTCGGCCCGACGATACAGCGCTATTTCGGCCTGCCCTCCGAGGACGCCGTCGCCGAGACATAAACCGTTGCGACGTGTCGCGGGTTGGGCTCAAGGGGTGATTGCAACACTTCGTAGTTAGGAAGTGTTGATGGCGGCTCATTGGTCGTTGACGTCG
>NZ_MBEM01000227.1:0-2073 GCF_001954045.1 Mycobacterium sp. SP-6446
CCAGCCGATCCAAGGGGCAAGCCCCCGACTGGACGCCGCTGCCGGTGCAGTACGTCGACTACACGCTGTGGCAGCGCACCCAGTTCGGTGAGCTCGACGACAGCGACAGCCGCATGGCCGCGCAGCTGGCCTATTGGCAGGACGCCCTCGCCGGGATGCCCGAGCGGCTGGAGCTTCCCACCGACCGGCCCTATCCGGCGGTCGGCGATTACCGCGGTGCCCGGGTTTCGGTCGACTGGCCGGCGGACCTGCAGCAGCGGGTGCGCGACGTGGCCCGCAAGCACGACGCGACCAGCTTCATGGTTATGCAGGCCGCCCTGGCGGTGTTGCTGTCCACGCTGGGCGCCACCGACGACGTGGCGGTGGGGTTCCCGATCGCCGGGCGGCGCGACCCCGCGCTCGACGAGCTGGTGGGTTCCTTCATCAACACCCTGGTGCTGCGTGTCGACCTGACCGGCGATCCCACCGCCACCGAACTGTTGGACCAGGTGCGCCAGCGCAGCCTGGCCGCCTACGAACACCAGGACGTGCCCTTCGAGGTCCTGGTCGAGCGCCTCAACCCCACCCGGAGCCAGGCCCACCATCCGCTGGTGCAGGTGTTGTTGGCCTGGCAGAACAACGAGCCCGCCGCGCTGAGCCTGGGCGACCTGCGGGTCACGCCGCTGCCGGTGGACACCCACACCGCCCGCATGGACCTCGCGTTTTCCCTCGCCGAACGCTGGACCGACGCCGGCGAGCCCGCCGGGATCGGCGGGGAGGTGGAGTTTCGCACCGACGTTTTCGACGCGGCCAGCATCGAGGGGCTGATCGAGCGGTTGCGACGGGTGTTGGTGGCCCTCACCACCGACCCGGCACGGCGGCTGTCGTCGATCGATCTCCTCGACGACGATCAGCAAGCCCAGCTGGACCGGTGGGGCAACCGGGCGGTGCTGGCCCAGCCCCCGGCCGCCGGGGCGTCCATTCCGGCGTTGTTCGCCGCGCAGGTCGGCCGGGCTCCGGAGGCAGTGGCGATCAGGTATGGGGAGCGGTCGTGGACGTACCGCGAGGTCGACGAGGCGTCGAATCGGTTGGCGCACTTGCTTTCCGGGCATGGCGCCGGCCCGGGGGAGTCGGTGGCGGTGCTGTTTTCCCGGTCGGCCGAGGCGATCGTGGCGATTGCGGCGGTGCTCAAGACCGGGGCCGCCTACCTGCCGATCGACCCCGCGCACCCCGACGCGCGGATCGAGTTCATGCTGGCCGATGCCGCGCCCATCGCCGCGATCACCACCGCCGAGCACGCCGACCGGCTACAGGGGCACGGGGTGGCGGTCATCGATGTCGACGACCCGCGGATTCGCGCCCAGCCCAGCAGCGCACTGCCCGGACCCGCACCGGACGACATCGCCCACATCATCTACACCTCGGGCACGACCGGTGTCCCCAAAGGGGTCGCCGTAACCCACCGCAACGTGACCCAGTTCCTGGCGGTGGCGGATTCATATGTGCCGCCGGGGGTTTGGACGCAGTGCAATTCCTATGGCTTCGACACGTCGGTGTGGGAGATCTGGGGCCCGCTGTTGCACGGCGGGCGCGTGGTGGTGGTGCCGGAATCGGTTGCCGCCGCGTCCGAAGACTTCCACGCCCTGCTCGTCAGGGAACGGGTGAGCCTCCTCACCTGGACCCCGTCCGCCGTGGCGACGTTGTCGCCGCAGGAGTTGGGACAGATGGCGTTGATCGTGGCCGGCGAGGCCTGCCCGACCGACGTGGTGGATCGGTGGGCGCCGGGGCGACTGATGCTCAACGCCTGCGGCCCGACCGAGACGACGATGGTGGTGACGTTGAGCGCGCCGCTGGCGCCGGGGTCGGGGATCGTGCCGATCGGCTCGCCGGTGCCCGGGTCGGCGTTGTTTGTGCTGGACAAGTGGTTGCGGCCGGTGCCGGCCGGGGTGGTCGGGGAATTGTATGCGGCCGGCCGCGGCGTCAGCTGCGGCTATGTCCGGCGGGCGGGTTTGACCGCGTCGCGGTTTGTGGCGTGCCCGTTCGGCGGGGCCGGGACGCGGATGTATCGCACCGGGGATCTGGTGCGCTGGCGGG
>NZ_MBEM01000228.1:0-1708 GCF_001954045.1 Mycobacterium sp. SP-6446
CCCGAGGAGCCCAAGGGCGTGCCGGTGTTCGCGTGGAAGGGCGAGACGCTCGAGGAGTACTGGTGGGCCGCCGAGCAGATGCTGACGTGGCCCGACGAGCCGGCCAACATGATCCTCGACGATGGCGGCGACGCGACCATGCTGGTGCTGCGCGGCGCGCAGTACGAGAAGGCCGGCGTCGTGCCCCCGGCCGAGGACGACGACCCCACCGAGTGGAAGGTCTTCCTGGACCTGCTGCGCCGCCGCTTCGAGACCGACAAGGACAAGTGGACCAAGATCGCGGAGTCGGTCAAGGGCGTCACCGAGGAGACCACCACCGGGGTGCTGCGGCTCTACCAGTTCGCGGCGGCCGGTGACCTGGCGTTCCCGGCGATCAACGTCAACGACTCGGTGACCAAGTCCAAGTTCGACAACAAGTACGGCTGCCGCCATTCGCTGATCGACGGCATCAACCGCGGCACCGACGTGCTGATCGGCGGCAAGAAGGTGCTCGTCTGCGGCTACGGCGACGTCGGCAAGGGCTGCGCCGAGTCCGTCAAGGGTCAGGGTGCGCGCGTCGTCGTCACCGAGGTCGACCCGATCAACGCGCTGCAGGCCCTGATGGAGGGCTTCGACGTCAAGCGGGTCGAGGACGCGATCGGCGAGGCGGACATCGTGATCACCGCGACCGGCAACAAGGACATCATCACGCTGGCCCACATGAAGGCGATGAAAGACCACGCGGTGCTGGGCAACATCGGGCACTTCGACAACGAGATTCAGGTCTCCGCACTGGAAAGGTCCGGCGCCACCAAGGTGAACATCCGGCCGCAGGTCGACCTGTGGACGTTCCCCGACAGCGGCAAGTCGATCATCCTGCTCTCCGAGGGCCGGCTGCTGAACCTCGGCAACGCCACCGGCCACCCATCGTTCGTGATGAGCAACAGCTTCTCCAACCAGGTGATCGCGCAGATCGAGTTGTGGACCAAGAACGACGAGTACGACAACGAGGTGTACCGGCTGCCCAAGCACCTCGACGAGAAGGTGGCCCGCATCCACGTCGAGGCGCTGGGTGGTGAGCTGACCAAGCTGACCAAGGAGCAGGCCGAGTACATCGGCGTCGACGTCGACGGTCCGTACAAGGCCGACCACTACCGGTACTGAGTTCGGCTCGCCCGCCGAACGTCACGCCAGCGTGACGCGGGGTTAGGCTCGCGCCGTGCTGATCGCGATCGAAGGGGTCGACGGCGCCGGCAAGCGGACGTTGTCCGAGGGCTTGCGTAAAGCGTTCGAGGCGGCCGGGAAGTCGGTTGCCACGCTGGCGTTCCCGCGCTACGGGCAGTCGGTGACCGCCGACGTCGCCGCGGAGGCGTTGCACGGCGAGCACGGCGACCTCGCCTCGTCGGCGTACGCGATGGCGATGCTGTTCGCGCTCGACCGCGCGGCGGCGGTCGGCGAAATCGAGGCGCTGGGCCGCGCGCACGACGTACTGATCCTGGACCGTTACGTCGCTTCCAACGCGGCCTACACCGCCGCCCGGCTGCGCGAGGACGCGGCGGGAGAAGCGGCGGCCTGGGTGCAGCGGCTGGAATATCAGCGACTGGGGTTGCCCGCGCCGGACTGGCAGGTGCTGCTCGCGGTGTCCGCCGAACTCGCCGCGCAGCGGGCCCGCGACCGCGCCGAATCGGAGCCGGGCCGGGCGCGCGACAGCTACGAACGCGACGACGAC
>NZ_MBEM01000229.1:0-3553 GCF_001954045.1 Mycobacterium sp. SP-6446
ACCCGGCCTCGAGAAAACCCGTGGTGAACAGCACGAACGTCGGCGGGCGCGCGGTGGCCTGGGTGGCGAACAGGATGCGGGGCTGCTTGCCGCCGCGGACCGGGGGCGGCGTGGCCGCCACCACCTCCTTGATCCACGTGTTCAGCGGGCCGGTGGCGATCCTGGTGTCCCACGACGCCAGCGCGGCTTCCATCGCGGGCACCAGCTTTTGCACCGCCCGGCCCGTCTTGGCGGAGATGTTGACCCGCTGCGCCCAGCGCAGCTGCACCAGCTCGCGATCGATCTCGCGCTCCAGCAGCTCGCGCCGATCCTCGTCGACCAGATCCCACTTGTTGAACGCCAGCACCAAAGCCCGCCCGGCTTCGATGACCATGGACAGCACCCGCAGATCCTGTTCGGTCAGCGGGTCCGACGCATCGACCAACACGATCACCACCTCGGCGGCATCGATGGCCGAGTGGGTGCGCACCGAGGCGTAAAACTCATGCCCGCGGGCCTGGCCGACCTTGCGCCGCAAGCCCGCGGTGTCGACGAACCGCCACACCTTGCCGCCCAACTCGATCAGCGAGTCCACCGGATCCACCGTCGTCCCGGCGACCTCATGCACCACCGAACGCTGGTCGCCCGCAAGCTTGTTGAGCAGCGAGCTCTTACCCACGTTGGGCTTGCCGACCAGCGCCACCCGCCGGGGACCGCCCGCCGCCGGTGCCGCTTCAGAAACCTCGGGCAGCGCGGCGAGCACCTCGTCGAGCAGATCGGCGACGCCGCGACCGTGCATCGCGCTGATCGCGTGCGGCTCCCCCAGCCCCAGCGACCACAACGCCGCCGCGTCGGCCTCGGCCTTCTCGCTGTCAACCTTGTTGGCGGCCAGGAACACCGGCTTACCGGAGCGCAGCAGGATGCGGGCGGCGGCCTCGTCGGCCGCGGTGGCGCCGACGAGCGAGTCGACCACCAAGATCACCGCGTCGGCGGTACGCATGGCCACCGACGCCTGCTCGGCCACCAGCTGCTGCAGGCCCTTGGCGTCGGGCTCCCACCCGCCGGTGTCCTGCACGACGAACCGGCGTCCGGTCCACAGCGCGTCGTAGGACACCCGGTCCCGCGTGACGCCGGGGACGTCCTGCACCACCGCTTCGCGCCGGCCCAGGATCCGGTTCACCAGGGTCGACTTCCCGACGTTGGGGCGGCCCACCACCGCGACGACCGGCGCGGGGCCGCCTTCCTCGACGCCGGATTCGACGAACTCCCAATCGCTTTCGTCGGTCCAGGTGCCGTCTTGGGTCACCGCACTGCCCCGCTTCGCTGCTTGACCAACTCCAGCAGATGCGCGATCACCTGCGCCTCGGTCATGTCGCTGGTGTCGACGATCAGCGCATCCGGGGCGGCGCGCAGCGGCGACACCGCCCGGGTGGAATCCAGGTGATCGCGGCGCCGGACGTCCGCCAAAACACCCTCGTAGTCGTCGGCCAGGCCCGCCGCGACGTTCTGGTCGTTGCGACGCCGGGCGCGGGTTTCGGCCGAGGCGGTCAGGAAGATCTTCACCGGCGCGTCGGGCAACACCACCGTCCCGATGTCTCGGCCCTCGACGACGACGTTGCCCGGACCGCCGGCCATGGCCCGCTGCAGCTCGACGAGCCGGGTGCGCACCGCGGGAACCGACGAGACCGCCGAAACCGCTCCGGTTACCTCGTCACCGCGGATTTCGGTCGAAACATCTGCTCCGTCAAGGTAACTAGTGATGCTTTCGGGGTCGTAGCTCACCGACAACTGCACCTGAGAGGCGATCTCTCCGACTGCTTCGGCGTCCGTGGGCTCGACCCCGGCGCGCAGCACCGCCAGCGTCACGATCCGGTACATCGCCCCCGTATCCAGATAGCGCGCACCCAGCGCGCCTGCCAATCTCCTTGACACCGAGGATTTTCCGGTTCCTGCGGGCCCGTCGATCGCGACGACGACGTCCGCGCTCACAGGCCGACCGCTTTGTACAGTTGCCCGATCTCGTCGAGCCGCAAAGCGCGGATGCTGCCCGGGCGCTGCTTGCCCAGCGACACCGCGCCGATATCGGTGCGGACCAACGATTCCACCGGGAAGCCCGCGGCCCCCAACAGCCGGCGCACAATGCGGTTGCGGCCTTCGTGTAACGTCAACCGCACCAACGACTTTCCCGGGATGGCGTCCACCACGCCGAAATCGTCGACGCGTGCGACGCCGTCCTCCAATTCGATGCCGGCGCGCAGCCTCTTGCCGAGCCCGCGCGGGACCGAACCCGTCACCGTCGCCAGGTACGTCTTGGGCACCTCGTGGGACGGATGCATCAACCGGTGCGCCAACTCACCGTCGTTGGTGAGCAGGATCAGCCCCTCGGTGTCGGCGTCCAACCGCCCGACGTGAAAGAGATTCTTGGTGCCGCGCACCTTGCGCTCGACCAGGTCGCCTATGCAGGGCCGGCCGCGATCGTCGGACATCGTCGAGTGCATGCCGCGCGGCTTGTTCAGCGCCAGGTACACCATCGAGTCGTCGAGGACCACCCGGGCGCCGTCGACGCGGATCACCGAAACGTCAGGGTCGACCCGGGTGCCCAACTCGGTCACCACCTGCCCGTCCACCTCGACCCGGCCGTCGATGATCAACTTCTCCGCGGCCCGCCGCGACGCGACCCCGGCCTGGGACAACACTTTTTGTAGACGCGTTCCCCGGGGCTCCTCCGGCTGGACCATCAATCCCGATCCACGTCGAATGACAGTGACTGCTCCGGCGCCTGTCCGCCCGCGAGTTTGATGAAACGTGGCTCGCTGTCCAGTGATTCGCTGAGGTCCTCGATGGTGTCCACATCCGGCAGCAGCGGCGCGATATCGGGAAGGTCGGCCAGCGACGTCAGCCCGAGGCGTTCCAGGAAGAGCTCGGTGGTGGCGAACGTCGTCGCGCCGGTGTCGTCGTCGACGCCCGCCTCGGTGATCAGGCCGCGCGCCAGCAGGGTGCGCATGACGGCGTCGACATTCACGCCGCGCACCGCGCTCACCCGCGCCCGCGTGACGGGCTGGCGATACGCCACCACGGCCAGCGTCTCCAGCGCGGCCCGGGTGAGTTTGGAGCGGGCGCCGTCCAGCAGCAGCTTCTCCACGTAGGGCGCGTAGCGCGCCCGGGTGTACATCCGCCAGCCCTCGCTGGTTTTCCGCAAGTCGATGCCGCTCTCGCGCTCGGTCAGTTCGTCGGCCATCTGCTGCAGCTTCGCGGCGATGCGGTAGACGGGCTGCTGGGTGGCGGCGGCCAGCGCCTCGACGGTGACCGGGGTGTCGACGACCAGCAGCAGCGCCTCCAGCACGGAGCCGAGTTCCCCGGCGTCCATCGGCGCCGCCTCGGCTATCTCGGGGATGCCGTAGCCGAGGTCGATCTCGGGCAGCTCTTCAGTCACCTATTCGTCCCGCACTTCCACCAGGGCTTCGCCGGCCGGACGTTCGCCGGTCCATGAAATCTGGAGCACGCCAAGCGGCTCTGACTGGTCGAATGCTACCGCCCGGGACCGATACAGTTCGAGCAGCGCCAGGAAGCGCCC
>NZ_MBEM01000230.1:0-44359 GCF_001954045.1 Mycobacterium sp. SP-6446
GAGGCTTCCGGCGCTGGCCGCCAACATGGCGGCATGGAACCGGTGGTGCGCCGCCGTTCAGGCCGAAGGTGGCGGGCGACTGCATCCTGTCGCGCACCTGACGTTGCGCGACCCGGAGTGGCTCGAGGCCGAGCTGGAGACACTGGCGGCCGCCGGTATCACGCTCGCCATGATCGGCGCAGGACCGGTGGACGGGCGCGAGTTGTCGCACCCCGACCACGACCGGATGTGGTCCGCATTCGTCGACCACGGTGTCACGCCGGTCTTCCACGTCGCCGATCAGGTTCGGGTCTTCGACGATTGCTGGTATCAAGACGATCCGGTGCAGGATCTGGTGCCCGCCACCGAGGCCGTATTCCTATGGGTGCCACCGGCGCTGGCGTTGTCCGACCTCATCCTGCACGGCGTGTTCGACCGTCATCCACGCCTGCGGTTCGGCGTGGTCGAGCTCAGCTCCGCCTGGGTGCCGCAATTTCTGATGCTGTTGGACGGTGCGTCCGCGTTCACAGCCCAGCTCAACGGCAAGCCGGTGGCCAACCTGTCTCGGCGACCCAGCGAATACTTTCTCGACCACGTCCGGGTGTCCTCTTTCTCATACGAGAACCCCAAGCAGCTGGCCCAGATGGCCGGGGACGTGTTCATGTTCTGCAGCGACTACCCGCACTCCGAGGGGACAGCGACGCCGCTCGACGACTATCGGCGGATGGGCTGCGACGGGCCGGAAATGCCCGGTCTCTTTCACGCCAACGTCGACTCGTTGCTCAACCGATAGAGCGGCTGAGCTGTGCCTCGCGCGTGACCTCGCCGCGACGGTGACGAAGCACGCTCGTCATGATGACGGTGCTCGCGGCAATCGCCGCTCTCGCGATGGCAGCATGCGTCGGCTACTATTTCGGCCGGCGCGTGGGCTCGCGGCGACCGAGCTGGAAGAGGCGGACGAGCCGGATGGCGCTGGGGAGGATGGCGATCAGTCTGCTCGTGTTAATGACAGCACGCCGCATCCGGATCAGCGCCGCGCGGATGCGAGCCTGACATGTCGGCACTGCGGGACAAGGTCGCACTGGTGACCGGCGCGTCGTCGGGCCTGGGCGCCGAAACGGCCCGGCTGTTTTCCCGCCAGGGCGCAACGGTTTTCGGCATCGGTCGGGATACCGAACGCTTGGCCGAGGTGTTCGCCGATGTGGAGCAGGGTTCGTACGCATCGGTGGATGTTGGCGTGGCGCAGGCATGTAGGGACGCGGTCGATCAATGCGTCCGCGAGTTCGGCGGGCTGGACGTCCTGGTCAACATCGCCGGCAAGCACCAGATGCGCAGAACCGAGTCGATGACCGACGACGACTGGGCACAAGATCTCGGCGTCAACCTGAACGGGCCGTATTACCTGTGCAGGGCCGCGCTGCCCCATCTGCTGGAGCGGGGCGGCAACATCGTCAACGTCAGCTCCATCGCCGGCGTCGAAGGCCAGGCGTATTCGGCCGGCTACTGCGCCGCCAAGCATGGGCTGATCGGGCTCACGCGTGCGTTGGCGGTGGAGTACACCGCCGATCGCCTGCGGGTCAACGCCGTGTGCCCCGGCGGCATGCTCACACCGCAACTCGAGCAGTTCAGCGCGCCCGACAACCCGAACTACGACCTGATCATGCGCACCGCGTCGCCGCGCGGAATGATGCAGCCCCTCGACGTCGCGAACGTGATCGGCTTCCTGGCCAGCGACGCCGCGGTCGCCATCCACGGCGCCGTCTACCGGGTCGACAACGGCAAGGGAGCCGGCTAGCACGGCGGGCGTAGCCTGCTGTGATGAGTAGTGAGCTCCAAACCACCGTCGATGAAATCGCCGACGGTATCTTCCGGTTTTCCACCTGGGTACCGGGCATCACCGAACACGGCTTCACGTTCAACCAGTTCCTGCTGACCGGGGAGCAGCCGTTTCTGTTCCACTGCGGGATGCGGCAGCTCTTCCCGCTGGTGTCCGCGGCCATCGCCAAGGTGATACCACTGGAACGCCTGCGCTGGATTTCGTTCGCCCATATCGAGGCCGACGAGTGTGGGGCGATGAACGCGCTGCTGGCCGGGGCGCCGCAGGCCGAGGTCATTCACGGGCCGCTGGCGTGCATGCTCTCGCTCAACGACATGTGCGACCGGCCCCCGGTAGTCGCCGGTGACGTGCACGATATCGGCGGTCATCGACTGCGATTCATCCCCACCCCACACGTGCCGCACAATTGGGAAAGCGGGCTTTGGTTCGACGAGACAACCTCCACGCTGCTGGCCGGAGATCTGCTCACCCACACCGGTCAGTGCCCCGCGCTCACCGAATCCGACTGCATCGCACCGGCTTTAGAGGCTGAGGCGGCCTTCCGCGCCACCGCGCTGACCCCCAACCTGGGACCCACGCTCGAGCAGCTCGCGCAGTTGCGGCCCACGACCCTGGCGCTGATGCACGGCGCCTCCTTCGCCGGCGACGGCGCCGCACAACTACGCGGCCTCGCCGACGGATATGCGGGGATGGCCGGTTGACCGCAACCGATCGCCGGAGCCCGTTCCGGGACGACCTGCTGCAGGGGAAGGTGGCACTGGTCACCGGCGGCGCCACCGGTCTCGGCCTGGAAGTCGCGCGCGTGCTGGGCGGCCACGGCGCCCGCGTCGCAATCTGCAGTCGCAAGGAACCGAACCTTCAAGAGGCCGTCGCGGCGCTGCGGCAAGAGGGGATCGACGCGGTGTACGGCGTCTGCGACGTGCGCCGCCACGACGAGGTCACGGCGGTCGTCGAGGAAGTGCTGCAGACGTTCGGTCAACTCGACATCGTCGTCAACAATGCCGCCGGAAACTTCCCCGTCCCGATCAGCGACCTGAGTCCCAACGGATTCAAGGCCGTCGTCGACATCGACCTGCTGGGGACGTTCAACGTATCGAAGGTGGCGTACGACCTGTGGCTGCGCGATCACGGCGGCGCCGTGGTGAACATCAGCGCGGCAATCCAATACCGAGGCATGGCGCTGCAGGCGCACGTCGTTTCGGCCAAGGCGGGCGTCGACGCGCTGACCCGCACGTGCGCCATCGAATGGGGTCCCGACGGGGTCAGGGTGAATATCGTTGCGCCCGGGGCGATGTCGGGGACCGAGGGAGTCAAGCGAATCGCCGGCGACGATCGCCAGCGCACCGCACGAAGCCCGCTGCGACGACCGGGGTCGACCACCGAGGTCGCCGAAGCCGTGCTATTCCTGGCCAGTGATGGCGCGTCTTACGTAACGGGCGCAACCCTAGTCGTCGACGGCGGCGGTTGGCTGACCGCCGATGGGGTGCCGGATCTGCCCGGTTATCACTGACTGGCGATGTACCCGCGGGGCAGCACCGAGAAATCGACGCACGCCGCGGCCAACACGTCGCCCACCTCTGGTGCCACCGGCGCGCTGAGTTGGAGCATTGCACCGGCGGACGGCGCTTTCAGGCTGGTGACGTTGTAGTCGAGCAGCAATTGATAGGCCGTTTCTTCGATGTCTTTCCAACCGGTGCGAACCGTCATCAGGGTAAGGACACCGAGTTCCTGTCCGGAGGGCGACAGCAACCGGTGATGCCAGGCGGTGTCGGCCTTGAATCCGGTGTGCGGCTGTACCACCGCTAGGACGGTGCCGCCACCGTCCTCGAACCGCGCCGCACCGTCGGTCGGCACGATCCTTCCCACCGGCGTGTTGTCCTTGGTGATTGTGGTGGTTCCCGCCACCGCGATCCGGAATTCCTCGCCCGCGGGGCTGGACAGCGTGTACTCGCTCTTGCCCCCGTTCTTGAATCCGAGCAGGACGGCGGCGCCGCCTTTTTGCTTTGCTTGCCCCAATTCGGCGCCGTCGGGAGTCGTGAGCTGAACCCGCAGTGCATTGGACGTCGACCTGGTCACTCGCGCGGCGACAGCGGTTGCGCCTCCGAGAATCGGCATGCCGAGATGGTAGACCCTTGATCCCGCTAATTGCTCCGGCTGCCCAATGGCGCAGAATCGGCATCGTGGACCGGCCCGCGAGCGCGCCACGTCAGCTGCCATTGGCGGCGGCGGGCGCGCGCTGGCTGATCGCCGCGGCCGTCCTCGGTTCGGGAATCGCGCTGTTGGACGCCACCGTTGTCAACGTCGCGCTGCCGGCCATCGGCCGTGAGATGGGTGCGGGCTTGACCGGTCAACAGTGGGTCCTCGACGGCTACCTGCTGACGTTGAGTGCGTTGCTGCTTGCGGGTGGCGCTGCCGGAGATCGTTACGGCCGCCGCCGAATCTTCGTTGCGGGACTGGTCGTTTTCACCGCCGCCTCACTCGGTTGCGGTCTCGCACCGACCATCGGGTGGCTGATCGGCGCCCGGCTGGTTCAGGGCGTCGGTGCGGCGGCGCTGGTTCCCGGGAGCCTTGCGTTGATCGATGCCGGCATCTCCGATGAGGATCGGGGCCGTGCGGTGGGAATCTGGGCGGGGATGTCCGGAGTGACAACGGCGCTGGGTCCGTTCATCGGCGGCTGGTTGGTGGATACGGCGTCATGGCGCTGGGTGTTCTTTTTGAACGTCCCGCTCGCCGTGGCTGTGGTGTGGATCGCGGCCCGTCACGTCAGCGAATCCCGCGATCCAACGCTGCGCGGCCGCCCCGACATCCTGGGGACCGCCGCAATCACGGTGGGCCTGGCCGGGGTGATCTACGCGCTCATCGAATTTCCTTCCCGCGGTTGGACATTGGCGACGGTGACCGCCGCCGCCGTCGGTGCGTCGGCGTTGGTTGCGTTCCCGCTGATCGAACGCCGTGCGCAGTCGCCGCTGTTGCCCCTGAACCTGTTTCGCTCCCGGCAATTCACCGGAGCCAACCTCACGACCCTGGCCGTCTACACGGCGGTCGGCGGAGCCTTGTTCCTCGTAGCCCTGCAGCTGCAACAGAGCCTGCGTTACTCCGCGCTCGCCGCCGGCCTGTCGATGTTGCCCTTGACGATCATCATGCTGATCGGCTCCCCGTGGGCCGGCGCGCTCGCGCAGCGCACCGGGCCACGGCTGCCCATGACGGTCGGTCCGCTGATCGCCGCGGCCGGCCTGGCGTTGATGACGCGAATCGTGCCCGGGGCAACGTATCTGGCCGTGGTGCTGCCTGCTGCGGTCGTGTTCGGTGTAGGCCTGGCCATCACCGTTGCGCCGCTTACCGCGGCCGTTCTTTCGGCCGTACCCGACGGCTATGCCGGGACCGCGTCGGGCGTCAACAACGCCATTGCGCGCGTCGCCGGACTGATCGCGGTCGCCGTCCTGCCGATCGCGGCCGGAATCCGAGCGGGCCCCGGGCAGCCGCTCGGCGCCGGCTTCGCGCTCGCGATGGCCATCACCGCGGTCGTCTGCGTCGTCGGCGCCATCATCTCGTTCCTGACCATCCGCACCGGCGCCGACATCACACGACAGGTGCTGCCGGGAATCAACCACGCGTGCCAGCAGCCCTGCACCAGACGCCCTGCCAGCACGCGCGACGCGGCGTAGTCCAACGGGTTGGTCTGCTACAAGCCGCTGGCCCGGTAGCTCGACTGGGCGCGACCGTAACGTCTGTCGTATGACGAGAAATCTGAACTATCGCCTCGCCCGCCATGCGCCGGCCGTGCTTAGCCTGTTTCGGTTGGTCTACGGTCTTCTTTTCGCCGGATACGGTTCGATGATCCTGTTCGGTTGGCCCGTCCGTCCGGCGTGGCCGGTCGAGGTGGGAGCCTGGCCCGCCTGGTATGCCGGCTTGATCGAACTCGTGGCGGGGTTGCTGATCGCGGCCGGATTGTTCACCCGCGCCGCGGCGTTCATTGCCTCGGGCGAAATGGCGGTCGCGTATTTCTGGATGCATCAGCCGCGGACGCTCTGGCCGATCGGAGATCCCCCGGCGGGCAATGGTGGAACGTTGGCGATTCTCTTCTGCTTCGGTTTCTTCCTGCTGCTCTTCATGGGCGGGGGGAGCCATTCAATCGATGCTCGACGCGGCAACCCGCGGCGCTGATCTCACTCGCCCCAGCGGCCGTGCGACGCCATGACCTCCACCAGAGCGGGGCTTCCGGACTGGCGTTCACGCAGTAGGTCGCCCGGCATCGAATAGGGTGGCGCCGCCTCGGGGCTGCGTTGCGCGTGCGCGACGATCGCGTCCACCAGTGTGCGCGCCATGGATAGCCGCGGGTACCGGTCATGGATTGCCGCGGCCGTCTGCGCGTCTATGGCCTCGGCGTTGCGGCCGAAATCCGCACCGATGCCTGACTGCGTCAGCAAGCAGAGCGCCCCGCGCCGATTGGCGATGCCAATCGAGGTATGTAGGGCGATGGCTTCCCAGACGCCATCCACGACCGCGCGCTCGCAGCCCTGTTCGGTTAGGAAAGCCGCCGCGAGATCCGCTCCCTCGACCTCAAACCGCTGCTTGCCGGGCGCCGCGGTCCCCACGCCGAGGTCGTGCAGGACGCACCCCAAAAACAAGGCCTCACTGTCATAGTCGGCGCCCGGCCGCATCCCCTCGCGGGCCGCGAGCAGCTCCCCGAACAGGTAGCTGCGCACGCTGTGGTTGAACACCGACGGCGACTCGGTGGACTGGGCCAGCCGCATCGCGGCCTGCGCGACGGCGGTGTCGATCAGATCCGGAACTTGCTGCATGGGCATTACGTTAGGCCGGCGCGTGTGTGACGTGGTGAGTGGCTGCAACGCCATGCTTCCCACGATTTAGGCCATGCGTTTGGGGCGCCGGGGCGTGCTTCCGATCGGACGGTGATAATGACATTCTCTAGTTCGGAGAAGCCATTTCCGCATGCCGGTTCCGGAGGAGATTGACGATGGGCGCAGACCAACGGTGCGACGGGAAGGTCGCCCTGGTAACCGGAAGCAGCCGCGGGCTGGGCAAGGCCATCGCCGCGCGGCTTGCGGCCGAGGGTGCGACGGTGGCGCTGACCGCGCGCACGATGGATCCCGATCCCAAATACCAAGGGTCGCTGGCCCAAACCCGCGACGAGATCGCGGCCGCAGGGGGTCGGGCCATCGCGGTGCAAGCGGACCTATCCCAATCCGAGGAGCGTGAACGGCTCTTCGCCGAGGTGGTGCAAGCCGTCGGCGCACCCGACATCCTGGTCAACAACGCCGCGGTGACCTTCCTGCGGCCACTCGACGGGTTTCCCGAGCGACGGGCCCGGCTGATGATGGAGATGCACGTCCTCGGCCCGTTGCATCTGTGCCAGTTGGCAATTCCCGCGATGCGCGAGCGCGGGCGGGGCTGGATTCTGAACGTGACGTCGGTGGGCGGCGACCTGCCGCCCGGGCCACCGTTCTCCGATTTCGACCGCGCCGCCGGCTTCGGGATATACGGCACCGCCAAGGCCGCGCTCAATCGGCTCACCAAAAGCCTTGCCGCCGAACTCTATGACGATGGCATCGCCGTCAACGCGGCCGCTCCGTCGAATCCCGTGGCGACCCCCGGGGCCGGCGCCCTCGACCTGGCCAAGACCGACACCGAGGGGATCGAGCTGATCACCGAGACCGTCTTCCGGTTGTGCACGGGCGATCCGAAGACCATGACCGGTCGCATCGCGCACACCCAGCCGTTTCTGGCCGAAGTCGGCTGGCTGGAATCGGCTGGCTGACCGGATGAGCATGGCCGCCGAACTCGACGTCGACGACCTGCGGCGGCGACTGGCCGGCGCGGGTGTCACCGGAGTCGAGTCACTGGCCGGGGGAGCGTCCAGCCTCACCTTTCGGGGCGTGCGCGATGGCCGGGCGGTGGTGATCAAGGTCGCTCCGCCCGGCGTCGAGCCGGTCGCGCACCGCGACGTGTTGCGCCAGGCCCGCATCATCAAAGCGCTTGCCGCGACGCGGGTTCCGGTTCCCGAGGTCCTGTGGGAGGACGCCAGAAAACCGCCCCTGTTCGTCATGTCCCATGTGGAAGGCGACTGTGTGGAGCCGTTGTTCGACGGTTGCCCATCGACCCCTGACCTCGCCGAGCGATACCGCAATGCATGCCGGGCGATGGCCGCCTTACACAGCCTGTCGCCGAGCGACTTGGGGTTGGGCAGTGAACCGGTCATCGATCCGGTATCGGAAGTCCGGCGCTGGTGCGACACGTTGCGCACCGTCGACGCCGCACTGGTGCCAGGCTGGCAGGGCGTGCGTGACGCGTTGTTAGGTTGCGCACCAACGGGTTTGACGCCGAGCGTGGTGCACGGTGACTTCCGGCTGGGCAACCTGGTGTCCGTCGGAGCGCGCGTCAATGCGGTGATCGACTGGGAGATCTGGTCGATCGGCGACCCGCGCGCCGACGTGGGCTGGTTCCTGATCAACAGCGATCCTGATACCTATGGGCGCGTCTCGGCCTCGGCTGGAATGGCACCGCCCGTCGCTGAGCTTGCCGACATCTATCAACGCGAGCCGGGTTGCGAGGTCAGCGACTTGGATTGGTTCATCGCGTTGGCGTGCTTCAAGTCAGTGGCGACATGGTCGCTCATTGTCAAGCACAACCGCCGAAGGCGCTCTCCGCGAGCCGAATTGGAGGCCATGGCCGCGACCGTCCCACGGTTACTCGAGCGCGCGCGGTTGATGCTGGACTAATGGCACCGCACGAACGGGTTTTCACAGTACATTCCGACGCCACCCCAGTTCTGTTCCGAATCGCCTTCGTCTTGCGTAGGCGCTCGCAGTGCGGGGACCGCCCCCGATATCAATTGGTTGATGACGATGTTGGCGCCGCCCGACCCATCAGTTTGTGGGTCCGCGTTGGCCAGACCAGTGGCGCCGAAGAAGTTCGCGGCACATACCGCGCCGGCAAACAGTCCGGCCGCGCACGCGCGAAATTTCATGCCGCCGATTCTACCGCCCGGCGAATGAGGAGGATACAGAATTTCCCGCGTTCTTGCGTGGCAAGATCGCAGGTCAATTACGAACGTGCAACAGCTTTGATTGGCTGGCCAGCAAATTTCGCGCCTCGCATCTCGCGCTGCGTACGGTGTCGCGCGTGAGGCCGATCGCTGTGGTTATGCACCGCGTTGCGGCTGTCGCCGTCTGCTTCGTCATATCGGTGGCCATGGCGCCCCCGGGAACTGCGGATCCTGAAGTTGAGCCCGCCGCCGCCGAGGCGGCCCCACCGGCCGACGGGCAGGTACCCTCGGCCGATCCGGCAGCCTTGGACACTCCCGATGGCTGGACGTTGACCCTCGGGGCGAGGGACGAGTCGCAAGTTCCCGTCGCGCCGTTGACGACGGCGGTCTCGTCTCGCGAATACCTCGCCAGCGGGACATTCGTTGCTTCGCTGAAAGGACCGGAACCGCCTCGAGGCGTCCTCGAGGTGGGTTACGAGATCGGCTGCGGAATCGACATGAGCACGTCCAACGGCGTCACGATGGCGGGTAGCGCCGGCCTCAGCCCGGGCCTCGCCTTTACAGGAATATTCACCGGGGTCCCCGGTGTCGTGCCGTTGGTGACCACGCCGATGAACGGCGTGCTCAGCGTAGGGCTCAAGCCCGGCATCATCATCGTGGTTCCGGTGGTCAAGAAACAGTTCAAGGGTTCCGATCCCTGGGTCATGATCAGCAACTTCCACGTCAAGATCGACGGATGCGTGGGTCAGTCGTTCATCCGCTCCTACGCGACCCTGACTCGAGTGACCGATGAATCCGACGTGGTGCTGTCCTACGTCGGCGTCACGAAAGCCGTTTGAAAGCCGCCTAGCCGCGCGCGATCCCGGCCAGCTTGTCCGCGAACTTCGCCTCGGCGGCCTCGCGCAGCCGCAGCAGGTGCTCGGAGGGGAACAGATCGGGAGCCGGCACGCGGTCTTTCAGCAATTGGCGGGCCAGCGTCACCTTGTGTACTTCGGTCGGACCGTCGGCAAGGCCGAGCACGAACGACTCCACCAGGTATTGCACAAAGGGCATCTCATGAGTGGTACCCAACGATCCGTGTAACTGAAGCGCCCGCGACGACACGTCGTGCAGCAGCTTCTGCATCATCGCCTTGACCGCCGAGATGTCGGCGCGTACCGCCTTGTAGTCGTTGAATTGGTCGATCTTCCAAGCGGTTTGGAGTGTGAGCAGCCGAAAGGCCTCGATCTCCATCCACGAGTCGGCGACCATCTCCTGGACCAGTTGCTTGTTCGCCAACACCTCGCCCTGGGTGTAGCGCGACACCGCCCGCTCACAGATCATGTCGAAGATGCGCCGGACCAGCCCCACCGTGCGCATCGCGTGGTGAATGCGTCCGCCGCCCAACCGGGTTTGTGCGACGACGAAGGCCCCGCCGCGCGGGCCGAGCATGTGGTCGGCCGGCACCCGCACGTTTTCGTAACGCACGTAGCCTTCGCGCCCACCGCCCGGCGGCTGATACCCCAGTCCGACGTCGCGCATCACGTTGATGCCGGGCGTGTCGCCGGGCACGACGAACATCGAGTAGCGCTGATACGGTGGCGCCTCGGGGTCGGTCATCGCCATCACGATGATGAACGACGCCATCGACGCGAACGACGAAAACCACTTCTCTCCGTTGATGATCCAGTGATCACCATCGGGCACCGCGGTGGTGCGGAACACCTTCGGGTCCGCGCCGCCCTGCGGTTCGGTCATCGAGAAGCACGACACGATGCGGTTGTCCAGCAGCGGCTCGAGGTAGCGCGCTTTGAGCTCGGGAGTGCCGTAGTGCGCCAGGATCTCACTGTTGCCGGAATCGGGTGCCTGCGACCCGAAGACTATCGGCGCGCATTCCGACCGGCCCAGAATCTCGTTGAGCAGAGCCAGTTTCACCTGACCGTAGCCGGGACCGCCTAGATGCGGCCCCAGGTGGGTGGCCCACAGGCCGCGCTGCTTGACGATCTGCTGCAGCGGCGGGATCAGCGCCTGACGCACCGGATCGCCTAGGTCGTGAGACTCCTTGACGATCAAGTCGATCGGCTCGCATTCGCTGCGCACGAAGTCCTCGACCCATTCGAGTTGTTGCGCCCACTGGGAGTCGGTGGAGAAGTCCCACGCCATGTGTCGTCCTCTCTGCGTTGCGGCTCAGCGAGACCACTTTTCGCGGCGCTGCGCCGCCTCGTCGGTGGCATGTGCGATCACCTGGTTGCGGTTCTCCAGTTCGAGCGCCGACGAGAGACCGGCCGCGTCGGTGTTCACTTGCAGCGCGCGCTTTGTCAGTTGCACACCGAGCGGGGCAAGATCCGCGATCAGCGACGCCAGCTCCAGCGCGCGGTCGGCCAACCGATCCGGCTCGACGACTTCGCTGACCAGAGCGCGCCGATCGGCCTCGGCGGCCGAAACAGTGCGGCCGGTGAGCATCCAATCGGCCGCGACGCTGGTCCCGACGATGCGGGGCAGGTGATAGCTCATGCCCATCTCTGCCCCCGACAACCCGAGCAGGATGGCCCCGTTGCCGAATGATGCCGCGGCCGAACAGATCCGGATGTCGCAGGCGAGACACAACGCGAATCCCGCACCGACACAGGGGCCGTTGACCGCGGCGATGACGGGCTGCGGCAATTGACGGATAGCTTCGGCCAATCCGGCCATGTCCTCCTGGAACCGCAAACGGTCCGCCGCCGGCGCGCCGGCCTCGGGCACGTTGGGCCCGAAGTCACGCATGTCGATGCCGGCGCAGAAGCCGCGACCGGCGCCGGTCAAAACCACTGCGCGTACCGCGTTGTCGATTGAGGCATCGGCCAGCGCCCGACGCAACTCGGACTGCATAGCCTCGTTGATCGCGTTGAGGCGGTCGGGTCGGTTCAGACGCACGACGGCGACACCGTCGCGCGGCCGTTCGAGTTCCAGCGTGTTGGTCAGCAGAGATCCCCTTCGATCATCACCGATCGTAATGTGTCTCTCGGCTGAGGAGAATATCCCTCTCCTAGACGGCGAAGCTATTCTCCGTTGGGGTCGCCGTCCGGAAGCGTCGCTATGTCCGCGGGTGGCCGGCCCGCGCGGCGGCCCGCCGGGCGGCCTCGGTGTGCTCCGCCGCGGTCACCACCACCGCGTCGGATCCGGGATAGACCGTCGCCTCGTGGCCCGTCACCAGCCATCGCACCACGTACGGCGGCGAGCCGTCCTCAGCGCGCACCCCGATGATCTCCGCATGCTGATCATGCCTTTCCGTCGTCGTGCCCTTGACAACGAGGAAGTCGCCGACCCTGGCCTTCATCGCCCGCTCCCTTCTCTCGGGGTTGTGAGACGTGCCGACCCCTCCAATCGTGCGCGCTTTGCTCACCCAACGGAAGACGCAGCGGGCGCAATCCGAAAATGACTGGGGCAGCGGCGGGTTCAGGTGTCGAAGTTCGTGCCGGCGGTCAGGGCTTCCCATTTCGCGATCTCGTCAGCGCGGGCGTCGGCGACATAGCGGTACAGGCCCAGGGCGTCGGGCCCCAGCAGCAGGAACCCCGGGGGCTCGTCCGACTCGACCGCAGCGATGATCGCCGAGGCGGCCTTGGCGGGATCGCCGGCCTGGTTGCCGTCCATCGTGTCGTTTTCCTTGCGGCGCTGCCCCGCGGTCCCGGCGTAGTCATCGATGATGGTGGCCGACTGCACGAGCGAGCGTCCCGCGAAGTCCGTCCGGAAGGCCCCGGGCTCAACGACGGTCACCGAAATGCCCAGGGGAGCGAGTTCGCCGCGAAGCGAGCCGCTCATGCCCTCGATGGCGGCCTTGGCGGCCGAGTAGTAGCCGGACCCCACCGGATTCACGGTGGCGCCGATGGAGGAGATGTTGACGATCGCGCCGCTCCGGCGGGCCCGCATGCCGGGTAGCACGGCCTTGATCATCGCGACGGTGCCGAAGAAGTGCGTCTCGAACAGGGCGCGGACTTCGGCGTCGTCGCCTTCCTCGACCGCGGCGCGATAGCCGTAGCCGGCGTTGTTAACCAGAACGTCGACGGCACCGAACCTCTCGTCGGCCTGCGCAACGGCGGAGGTGACCTGATCGGGCTTGGTGACGTCAAGCGCGACCGGGAGCACGCGCTGCGTCTCGGGATCTTCCAGGTCGGCGACCTTCGCGACGTCGCGGGCGGTGACGACGGCGTTGTGGCCGGCGGCGATGACGGCTTCGGCGAGCGCGCGGCCGAGTCCGGTCGAGCAGCCGGTGATGAGCCAGGTGGACATCAGAATGTCTCCGTACCTAGTGGGTCGAGCGTCGACTTCTTGCGCTATTTCGCCCCATCCCGTCCCGACAAGTCGACGTTCGGCGCGTAATCATAGGGCGTCCCACTGCCGCTTCACCTTGCGTTCGCTGGGCGTGGGCACCAGGCCCGACGGCGCGAACAACTTCGACGCCACCGGGTCGTCCTCGGTCAACGGCCTGCCGCCGCCTCGAATTGCCTTGAGCGCAACGACGATTCCGGCGATGAACACGATCACGACAACCAGCGCGAAGAGGATCGACAGGGTGCCCTGGATGAACGTGTTCCGAATGACGTCGTCGAGCTGATGGGCGTTCTTCGCCGAACCGAACGCCGTCCTCCCCGCGCTTCTTGCCGCCAGGTACTGCGCGTGCTGGGTCCAGTACCCGACCGCGGGATCCCCGGAGAAGATCTTCTGCCACGACGCGGTCAACGTGACGGCCAGGTCCCACAGCAGCGGCACTCCGGGGATCCACGCCCAGCTGGCCAGGCCCTTTTTGATGACGACCACAGTGACGACGGTCAGCGCGATCGCTGCGAGGAGTTGGTTCGCGATGCCGAACAGGGGGAACAGCGTGTTGATTCCGCCCAGCGGGTCGGTCACGCCCATCAGCAGGATGCTGCCCCACGCGGCGACCACGGCGAGACTGCAAAGCCATACACCGGGGCGCCAGCTCGGGTTTCGCAGCTTGGCCAGCGGGCCGCCGAAGTTTCCGAGCGTGTCGGAGAGCATGAAACGAGCGACCCGGGTTCCCGCGTCGACGGCGGTCAGGATGAACAGCGCCTCGAACATGATCGCGAAGTGGTACCAGAACGCCTTGAGCCCGGCGCCGCCGAACGCCCGATTCAGTACCTCGGACATGCCTACCGCCAGCGTGGGGGCGCCGCCGGTGCGCGACACGATCGACTTTTCGCCGACGCTCGCGGCGGCCTGGTTGAGCTGGTCGGCGGTCGCGGGCGCGCCCGACAACCCCAGCCCGTTGACGTAGTGGGCGGCGCTGGCCGCGGTGCCGCCGGTCTGCGCGGCCGGGGCGTTGAGGGTGAAGTACAGGTGCTGGTCGAGGATCGCCGCGCTGATCAGCGCCATCACGGCGACGAACGATTCGGTGAGCATCCCGCCGTAGCCGATAAGGCGCATCTGGCTTTCCTTCTCCAGCATCTTCGGCGTCGTCCCCGACGAGATCAGCGCGTGAAACCCGGACAGTGCGCCGCACGCGATTGTGATGAACAGGAACGGGAACAGCGAGCCGGGGAACACCGGTCCGTCGCCGCGTGTGGCGAATCCCGAGATGGCGGGCGCCCGCATGATCGGCTGCGCGATGCAGATGCCGACCGCCAGCAAGGCGACGGCGCCGACCTTCATGAAGGTCGACAGGTAATCCCGCGGCGCAAGCAGCAACCACACCGGCAGCACCGACGCGACGAAGCCGTAGATGACGATCAACCACGACACCATCACCGGTGACAGGTTCAACCACGATGCGCCCCAAGGGGTTTCGGCGACCCAGTCGCCGGCCGCCACGGCGAGCATCAGCAGCACGAAGCCGATGATCGACACCTCCGCCACCCGCCCGGGCCGCAGGAACCGCAGGTAGCAGCCCATGAAAACGGCGATCGGGATGGTCATGGCGATGGAGAAAACGCCCCAGGGACTCTGCGCCAGCCCCCGCACCACCACGAGCGCCAGCACCGCGATGATGATCACCATGATCGCGAACGCCCCGACCAGGGCGGCGGCACCGCCGGTCGCGCCGAGCTCGTCGCGGGCCATCTGGCCCAGCGAACGGCCCCGGCGCCGGGTGGAGATCCACAACACCAAGTAGTCCTGCACCGCGCCGGCGAAGACGGCGCCGACGATGATCCAGATGCTGCACGGCAGGTAGCCCATCTGGGTTGCGAGCACCGGACCTACGAGCGGTCCGGCTCCGGCGATGGCGGCGAAATGATGGCCGAACAACACGCGCCGGTCGGTGGGCACGTAATCGGTGCCGTCGTCGAGGACCTCGGCCGGCGTGGCGTGGTCGTCCCGCGGGCGGACGATCTTCATTTCGATCAGCCGGGCATAGAACCGGAACCCGATGATGTACGTGCAGATCGCCGCGACCACGAACCAGACCGCGTTCACCGTCTCCCCGCGGGCGAACGCGATGATCGCCCAGGCAATGGCACCGAGCACGGCGATCACCGCGAAGACGATCTTGTGCCGGACGGTTATCGGTGAGTGGTCGATGATCGCGACGGCCGGTAAGTCCTCGTCGGTGCGGATGTAGCTGACCTGGCTGTTATCGCTTTCGCGTGCTGCGATGCGCTCCGTCACGCTCAAAACCCTACGACGGCCGGGGGTCTGCCGCCCGGGGAGAATCAGTACAGCGCTCGCACGGTGTCGATGGTGTCAGCTTCGGCCGGGCTCTTGTCGTCGCGGTAGCGCACGACGCGGGCGAACCGCAGCGCCAGCCCGCCCGGGTAGCGCGACGACTTTTGTAGCCCGTCGAACGCGATCTCGACGACCTGCTCGGGCCGCACCACGACGACGTGCCCGTCGGTGCCGCCGACGGCGAGCTCGGTGAACCGGACGGTCTGCCAATCCAGCATGGCGTCGGTCATTCCCTTGAAGGTCTTGCCCAGCATGACGAAGCCGCCGGTGGCCGGATCACGCGCGCCCAGATGGATATTGGAGAGTTTTCCGCGTCGGCGCCCCGAGCCCCACTCCACGGCGAGCACCACCAGATCGACCGTGTGCACCGGCTTGACCTTGAGCCAGCCGGCTCCGCGACGGCCCGCTTGATATGGCGCCGCCGGCGCTTTCGCCATGACGCCTTCGTGCCCAGCGGCCAGTGTCGCGTCCAGGAAGTCGGTGGCGGCCGCGGGGTCGGACGTGACGAGCCGGTCGACCCGCTGCGCGGGTGGCACCAGCGCGTCCAGGGCGGCCAGCCGGTCGGTGGTCGGGGCATCGAGCAGGTCGACGCCGTCGCGGTGCAAGATGTCGAAGAAGAACACCGAAAGTGGCTGCGCCAGTTGGGCTGCGGCCACGTCGACGGAACGGCCGAAGCGTGATGCGGTGACCTGGAAGCGGTGTGGCCGGTTGTCTGGGCGCAGCGCGATCGCTTCGCCGTCGGCGATGAACTCGCTCACCGGTAGTGCCAGCGTCGCCTCGACCACCTCGGGCAGCCGGGCGGTGACGTCGTCGAGGCTTCGGGTGTAGACCGTGACCTGGTCACCGGCGCGGTGGATCTGCACGCGCGCACCGTCCAGCTTTGCCTCGAAAATCGTTGCGCCGCCATGGCGTTCGAGCGCATCGGCGACGCTGGTCGCGGTCTGGGCCAGCATCGGGCCGCCCGGGAGGCCCACCCGCAGCGTGAACTCCTCTAGGGCGGCGGCCCCGCCGGTAAGACCGGCCGCCGCTACCGCGGGTAGATCCCCGCCCAGCATCGCGGCGCGCTGCACCGCGGCGGCAGGAATTCCGGCGGCGCGGGCCACGGCGTCGGCCATGATCCCGGCCAGCGCGCCCTGGCGCAGTTCGCCGCTCATGAGTCGCAGCAGAAAGGTCTGTTCGGTTTCTGTCGCGGCGGAGAACAGGCCCGCCACGAGTTCGGCGCGCCGCGCCTGGGACCCTTTGCCCGAGACGGCACCGATCTCGGAGAACGCGGCGTCGACACCGCTGACGGTCAGGGTCGGATGCGACGCCGCGGGCGGACGCGACCGCAGCGACGCCCATCCCACGCCGATCTGGCGTTGCCGCAGCTCACCCGAGAGCCACGACACGATGATCGAGACGAGCTCGGGATCCGGCGCCGCGCGGCGGAGCAGCCCGGCGATGTGGGCGACCTTGGTCAGGCGCGACGCGGTGCCGCCGACGTCCGCAGACGTCGTCGCCACGTCGAGGAGGAGCACGGTCGCCAGCTTGGCATGGCTCGGTGACAAGCCTTCGGAGCCGACACGCTAGCGTGCCTAGATAACGTTACAGATTGCGTGGAATCTGACAAGCCAAAAAAGGGAGGTCCGGATGGAGATCAACGGGAAGAAGGTCGTCGTCATCGGCGGCGCTTCGGGCATGGGGCGTGCCAGCGCCGAACTTCTGCACGAGCGCGGCGCGCAGGTCGCGGTGCTCGACCGTGAGGGCTCCGACGGCAAGGAGGTCGCAGAAGGCGTCGGCGGCAAGTTCTACCCCGTCGACGTCACCGACTTCGGCGGCACCGAGGAAACGTTGCAGGCCGCGGTCGACGACCTGGGTGGGCTGCACGTCGTGGTGACCACCGCGGGCGGCGGCATCGCCAAGCGGACCATGACCAAGACCGGCCCCCACGACCTGGAGTCCTTCCAGTCCGTCGTCGATCTCAACCTCATCGCCAGCTTCAACATCAGCCGACTGGCCGCGGCACACATGAGCAAGAACGAGCCCGAGGACGAGGAGCGGGGCGTCATCATCAACACCGCGTCCATCGCGGCCTTCGAGGGCCAGATCGGGCAGGTCGCCTACACCGCCGCCAAGGCGGGCATCGCCGGCATGTGCCTGACCATGGCGCGCGACCTCGGGTCGCTGGGCATCCGGGTGCTGGCGATCGCGCCCAGCCTGTTCGCCACGGGTCTGACCAAGGGCATTCCGGAGGAATTCGCCTCGGCGCTGACCAAGGACGCGGCCTTCCCCAAGCGTCTGGGCCGGCCCGAGGAGTACGCCAAGCTGGTCGCCGCCATCGTGGACAACCCGATGCTCAACGGCCAATGCCTGCGGCTGGATGCGGGACAACGGTTCGCGCCCAAGTAAACAACCCCGCGGCCCCCGGGCCGGCGGCCTCGCGGCAATACAGTATCCTCTTTAGGCAGCCGCCCCGCTCCCCCTCGGAGCGGGGCAGGCAGTCAGCCCGGTAGCGAGGAGGCCCGATGGGTATCGCACTGACCGACGACCATCGCGAACTCGCCGAGGTAGCCCGCGCGTTCCTCACCTCGCAGAAGGCGCGCTGGGCGGCGCGCTCGCTGCTCGATTCGCCGGACGAACCCCGGCCCCCGTTCTGGCAGAACCTGGTGGAACTCGGCTGGCTCGGCCTGCACGTCGACGAAGAACACGGCGGCTCGGGCTACGGGCTGCCCGAACTCGTGGTGGTGACCGAAGAACTCGGCCGCGCGGTGGCGCCGGGACCGTTTGTGCCGACGGTGATCGCGTCGGCGGTGATCGCCAAAGACGGTAGCGCCGAGCAGAAGTCGCGGCTGCTGCCCGGCCTGATCGACGGGACGCTCACCGCTGGCATCGGCCTGCACGGCCAGGTGCGGGTCAAGGACGGCACCGCAGACGGTGAGGCCGGGATCGTGTTGGGCGCCGGGCTTGCCGAGCTGGTGCTGATCGCGGCCGGCGACGACGTGCTGGTGCTGGACCGCGGCCGCGCCGGTATGTCGGTGGACGTGCCCGACAACTTCGATCCGACCCGGCGTTCCGGGCGGGTGCGCCTGGAGAATGTGAGCATCGCCGCCGAGGACATCCTGCCGGGGGCCCGGGAATCGGCGTTGGCGCGGGCGCGGACCTTGCTGGCCGCGGAGGCGGTGGGCGGGGCGTCAGACTGTGTCGACGCCGCCGTCGACTATGCGAAGGTGCGCCAGCAGTTCGGCCGCACCATCGCCACTTTCCAAGCGGTGAAGCATCATTGCGCGAACATGTTGGTGGCCGTCGAATCGGCCATCGCCGCGGTATGGGACGCCTCGCGTGCCGCGGCGGAGGATGAGGAGCAGTTCCGCCTCATCGCCGCAGTGGCTGCGGCGCTGGCATTCCCGGCCTATGCGCGCAACGCCGAACTCAACATCCAGGTGCATGGCGGCATCGGCTTCACCTGGGAACACGATGCGCATCTGCACCTGCGCCGGGCGCTGGTGAGTTCGGCGCTGTTCGGCGGCGACGCGCCGGCCGGCGACGTCTTCGATCGCACCGCGGCCGGCGCCGTCCGGGAGAACAGCCTGGACCTGCCGCCCGAGGCCGAAGAACTGCGCAAGCGGATCCACGCCGACGCCGCCGAGATCGCCGCGCTGGACAAGAAGGCCCAGCGCGACAAGCTGATCGAGACGGGCTATGTGATGCCGCACTGGCCCAAGCCGTGGGGTCGCGCAGCCGACGCCGTGGAACAGTTGGTGATCGAAGAGGAGTTCCGCGCGGCGGGCATCAAGCGCCCCGATTACTCGATCACCGGTTGGGTGATCCTGACCCTGATCCAGCACGGAACTCCTTGGCAGATCGAAAGATTCGTGGAGAAGGCGCTGCGTCAGGACGAGATCTGGTGCCAGCTGTTCTCCGAGCCCGAAGCCGGATCGGACGCGGCGTCGGTGAAGACTCGCGCCACCCGGGTGGACGGCGGCTGGAAGATCAACGGGCAGAAGGTGTGGACCAGCGGGGCGCAGTACTGCGCGCGTGGCCTGGCCACCGTGCGCACCGACCCCGACGCCCCCAAGCACGCCGGCATCACCACCGTGATCGTCGACATGAACGCGCCCGAGGTCGAGGTGCGGCCGCTGCGGCAGATCACCGGCGGCTCGGAGTTCAACGAGGTGTTCTTCAACGACCTGTTCGTCCCCGACGAAGATGTCGTCGGCGCGCCCAATTCGGGGTGGACGGTAGCGCGGGCGACGCTGGGCAACGAGCGAGTCAGCATCGGCGGCAGCGGATCGTTCTACGAGGGCCTGGCGTCGAAACTAGTGCAGCTTGCTCAGGCGTCAGATCGGTTGGCGGGAGCGCGAATCCGGGTCGGAAACTTCCTCGCCGACGATCACGCGCTGCGGCTGCTGAACCTGCGCCGCGCCGCGCGCAGCGTGGAGGGCGCGGGACCGGGTCCGGAAGGCAACGTCACCAAACTCAAGCTGGCCGAGCACATGATCGAGGGCGGCGCGATCTCAGCGGCGTTGCTGGGGCCCGAGGTCGCACTGCTCGACGGGCCCGGCGCGATCGTGGGCCGCATGATGATGGGCGCCCGCGGCATGGCGATCGCGGGCGGCACCTCGGAGGTGACCCGAAACCAGATCGCCGAGCGGATTCTCGGCATGCCGCGCGACCCGCTGATCAACTAACGACGGAAGGCCTGTTCTGTCGTCCGCGCTAGGTCGACGTGTCTTCTAGATACGGCGCCAAGCCGAGGTTTTCGGTCAGTGTCAGCCAGTCGGCCGCCGAGACCGTATAGGCAGGGGGTTGATTCGTTACGGGCGCGTTGGCGGACCACGAAAATCGCCGCTTGAGCCCTTCGAAATTGCGGCATCCGATGGTCAGCGGTTGCATGCCCGGAACGCAGACGGACATGGCGGGCGTCGTCGAAAAGTACTGGCCCGCAGCATCTGAGGCGACATTTTGGGCCGACGGGAACGCATGGCCTGCCGAGAGCTGGTAGGTAGCCGGTGTAGCGGTCACCTGCGAAGCCGATGCCCGGGCATTGGGCGCGTTGGTTTTTGGGTCGATCACTTGGATCGTGTCGTTGTCGACGTCAATGAACAGTTGGGGTTGCGAGAGCGATTGCGTCAGTCGGTGTTTCTTTACGAGCGCGAATGCCCCATTTCCTGGATCAGCAGCGGGTTGGGAAACAGCAGGCACCGGGTCGGTTCTCCTGGTGCGGGCCCGCGCGCAGCGGACCGGCCACCCAGGAGCAGCAGCTCATCGAAGTCTGACTCCGCCAGCCATGCGTCGACGACCCACACCGGCGGCGCGTCGAGCGGTGTCGCCGGAGCGATGCGACGATCGCGTCCGCCCAGAACAAAATCGCGACGGCCACATTGCAGATGGAGCGCGACCCCGTTGTCTAACCAGAGGCCCAGCTGCGCATCAACGAGTGGGTAGACATCACCGCGCCGCCGATCGATGGTGAGCCCGTCGCTGTTCACGGTGATGAGGTACTTGCGGCGCGATCGCCAAAAGATGCGGGCGGCAACACCCACCCCGACAACCAGCAGCCCGACCACGACGCCGTAGATGACCGGGGCGCCGATATGTGGGGAGGGCAGGCGAATGACCTTTAACACTCGCAAGACCTGCAGCCCGCCAAACAAGACGGCCACCGCAAAAATCGCCGAATAGCCGACCTTCCAGTATCGAATCCAGTTGGGCGAGAAGGCCCCAGAGGACGCTGCGAACTGACGCGATGTGGCCGATTGGTCGCTAATGCTCATGCCGCCTCTTTTCTTTCCGCTGCCGTCGACGGCTATCCGTGGAACCCCGGGTCGTAGTGCGGCGGGACGGGACACCAGCCTGGGCCGCAATTGACACCCGAGGGATTATCGGGCGGGGGATTGTCTCCGTCCCAAGTATGCGAACTCTGCAGCGTCGGCTGCCCGTTGAGCGCAATTCGGGGAACGTTGCCCCATCCGTCGGCGACGATGTACCAGGTATGGCACACGCTCATATCCCAGGCGTAGTTCTGTGCGACGCCACGAGACGAGTTCGGGCCACTCGGCCACTCCATCGACTGCCCTGGGCACCAGGTAAATGGTCCCTTGTTGGCGTGAGCGATACCTGGGACCAGCCCTACGCCGACGACGGCAACGCCGCCGGACAGCAGTGCACCGGCAATGATTCGCGAGATTTTTCGACTGAGGTTCATGCGGGGTCCTTTGTCCCGTGCGTCGCCTACCTCGGCGCCGCTTTCGCAATTACACCGGGATCGGTTCGCTACCGATCCCAACAAAGCTTTTCGAACCTTTCGCCCAAGGATCATTCGCAGTCGTTAAGGACCCGCAGCATACTGCGCGGCGCTGTGCCGCGGAAGAGAATTCGGAGGTTAGGCGGGCGCGAACAATGGGGCGCCGCCGGCGCCCTTCTCGGGCCGTGCCTCGACGGTCATCCCGCACTTGACCGAATCCGGTTCGCAGTCAACGATATTGGCGGCCACGCGTAGGCCGCTTTGTTCGGCGAGCTCGACGATCGCGATCACGTAGGGGACCGGTATCTCGGGGTTGTACGGGTGGTGGTTGACCGTGTAGGTGAACACCGTGCCGCGTCCGGAGACCGGTCGCGCCACCAGTGGGCCGCCGCATACGCGACATTCGCCGGAAGCCGGATGAACCCAGCGGCCGCAATGGTCGCAATGCTCGATGAGCAGGTGGGACGGCGACTCGGCTGGCACGGCCAATACAGTACACTCTATTGGTCCAGTGTGTGCGGTGGGGTTTGGTCCTTCGGGCGGTGCATATGACGTATTTCGAAAAAGACGCGATCTTGTCGGGCATCGGGATCTCGCGAATAGGCCGTCGCACCGGCATCCCGGGATTCGAACTGACCATGGAGGCGGTGCGATCCGCCATCGCCGACGCCGGTCTGGGGGCCGCCGACATCGACGGCATCGCGACCCTGGGCGACACCCCGGCCGCGGAGGTCAACGCCGCCCTGCGGGTCGAGGCGGCCGACTGCGGCTCCGGATTCGGCACCGGCGGCCTGCTGAGCCCGGTGATGTCGGCGTGCCGGGCGGTCGCCGAGCGCCGCGCCCGCCACGTGGTGGTCTACCGGACCATCCAGATGCTGGGCGGCACGGTCCTAAAGCAGGAAGAGAATGCGCCGGCGCCGGCGCTCGCGCGCATGTTCGAGACACCCGAAGGCGCCGAGCGTCCCGCCGTCGGCGCGATGGACGACGTCAACGATCTGGTTGCGGCACAGGCGTATTCCGCCGCGAACTGGCTGGCGTTGAACTGCCGTCGGCACATGGAGTTGTACGGAACCACGAAGGAGCAGCTGGGCTGGCTGGCGCTCAACGGCAGACGCAATGCCGCGCTGAATCCCCTTGCGGTGTACCGCGAACCGATGACGATGGCCGACTACCTGGCCGCGCGGCCGGTGTCGACACCGTTCGGCCTGCTGGACTGCGATGTCCCCATCGACGGATCGATCGCCGTGGTGGTCTCGCACGCGGACTACGCCCGCGACTGCCCACACCGCGCCGTGCGGGTGGAAGCGATCGGCGGGTCCGACGGCGCCGGTGGTTGGTTCCACCGCGACGACTACCCCAAGATGGCGATGTCGGACGCTACGACAGGGATGTGGTCGCGCACCGAATTGAAGCCCGCGGACCTCGAACTCGCCGAGTTGTACGACGGCTTCACGTTTCTCACGCTGGCCTGGCTGGAGGCGCTGGGCGTATGCGGTGACGGCGAGGCCGGCCCGTTCGTCGAGGGCGGTGCCCGGATAGCCCGCGACGGCGTGCTGCCGCTGAACACCTATGGCGGCCAACTCTCGGCCGGGCGCATGCACGGGTACTGGGCGTTGCACGAAGGGTGTCTGCAGTTGCGCGGCGAAGCGGGGGAGCGGCAGGTGTCGCGGCGCCCGGAGGTCGGCGTGGTTTCGGTGGGCGGTGGCCCCGTCGCGGGATGCATGTTGCTCACCTGTTGAAACGATGAGTACCACTCCGCAGGCCAGCCCAGCGAACAAATTGGCTTCGACGATCGCCCGCGAGATCGAGGCGGACATCGTTCGCCGCGGCTGGCCTGTCGGCGAGTCGCTGGGTTCCGAACACGCTCTGCAACAACGCTTTTGCGTGAGCCGATCCGTGCTGCGGGAAGCCGTTCGGCTGGTGGAGCATCATCAGGTCGCCCGGATGCGCCGCGGACCCAACGGTGGACTGCTCATCTGCGAGCCGGACGCTGGCCCGGCGACCCGCGCCATCGTCATCTATCTCGAGTACCTTGGCACGACGCCGGCCGACCTGCTCAACGCGCGCCTGGTCCTCGAGCCGCTGGCGGCCTCCCTTGCCGCCGAGCGAATCGACGAAGCCGGCATCGGTCGGCTGCGAGCGGTGCTGCGCGCGGAGGAACACTGGAGGCCGGGTCTGCCGGTGCCGCGAGACGAATTCCACATCGCGCTGGCCGAGCGATCCAAAAACCCCGTCCTGCAATTGTTTATCGAAATCTTGATGCGGCTCACCAAGCGATACGCGCTGCAGTCGCGAACCGAGTCGGCAAGCGAGGCCATCGAGGCGATCGACTACATGCACAACGACCATTCCGAAATCGTCGCCGCCGTCACCGCCGGTGATTCGGCGCGAGCCAAGACGCTGTCCGAGCGCCACGTGGAAGCGGTCACCGCCTGGCTGCAGCAGCATGGCGACGGGCGCCGTAGCAGGGCACGCCAGCGGCGACTCAACCCCGAGGCGCCGCGGGCCAAGCTGGCCGAGGTGCTGGCGGCCAACATCGGCGACGACATCGCGGGCGCCGGCTGGCGGGTCGGGTCGGTCTTCGGGACCGAGACGGAGCTGCTGGCGCGCTACCGGGTCAGCCGCGCGGTGCTGCGCGAAGCGGTGCGGCTGCTCGAATATCACTCGGTGGCTCGGATGCGGCGCGGACCCGGCGGCGGGCTCGTCGTCACCCAACCCCAGGCGCAAGCCAGCATCGACACCATCGCGCTGCATCTGCAGTACCGCAAGCCGAGCCGCGAAGACTTACGCTGCGTCCGGGACGCGATCGAGATCGACAACGTCGCCAAAGTCGTCAAGCGGCGCAGCGAACCCGACGTGGCTGCCTTCCTCGAGACGCATGGGCCCGCATTCGGCGAGAACCACCAAACCGCAGACGAAGTGCGCACGGCCACCGTCGAAGAATTCCGGTTCCACGTCGGACTGGCGCGACTGGCCGGCAACGCGTTGCTGGACCTGTTCCTCAGGATCATCGTCGAGCTGTTCCGCCGGCACGGGTTCAGCACCGGCGGGGCGCTGCCGACCGCGGCCGACGTCGTCGCCGTCGAACACGCGCACCGTCGGATTCTCGAGGCGATGGCCGCCGGGGACGACAGCCTCGCGCGTTACCGCATCCGTCGTCATCTGGACGCCGCGGCCTCCTGGTGGCTGTGATCGAGCCGCAGTTGGGGCGAGCCCGCTTTGTGACCCATAACCTGCATAGCCCACGCGCGCACGGGGTACTGGGGTAGGTAACGCGTAGGCAGGGCGCCGGTCCAGCAGGGGGTTGGCATTGTGATCGAAAGCGGGAGCGCCGAAAAAGTGAGCTGGGGCACGGAAAGGGAACGTCAGGGCTTCGTTCACACCGCGCTCCTCTATCACTCTCAGCGGGAGTACCTGGATTTCGTGGCGGCCTTCGTCATTGACGGGCTTGCGATGGACGAACCGGTGCTCGTCGCCGTGCCCGGCGACATGATGGCGCTCGTACATGACGAGCTGTCCGGCGCGGGCGGGGCGCCGGACGGCCTGCGGATGGCCGACACCACCGAGGTCGCCCGCAATCCGAATCGATTCATGGCCATGGAGGGTTCCTTCGTCGAGGAACACCCCAACCGGCGGGTGCGAATCGTCAGCGAAGTCTTCTGGCCGGGCCGTACCGACGATGAGCTTTGGGCCTGCGTAGAGCGTGAGGCGCTGGTGAACGAGGCATTTGACGGTCACGCGGTGACGGGGTTGTGCCTCTACGATGCCAGCCGTCTGGATGAGGACGTGCTGGCGGACGTCCGTGCCACCCACCCGATGCTGTGGAGCAGCGGTTCGCTGCATCCCAGCGCCGATTACGCGCCCGACGCCGTGATGGCGCGCTGCAACGAACCCTTGCCGATCAATCCCGGGGCCGTCACGTGCATGGTTCGCAAGTCCGCGGATTTGCGCCTGGCGCGGGCTTTCGCCGTGAACTATGCCGACTGGGTCGGACTGTCGCAGGACTGCATCGAGGATCTGCAGTTGATCGCCACCGAGCTGGCCAGCAACAGCTTGATGTACACCGACGGCGCGTGCCGATTGGCGTTTTGGCGAGACGACGAGCACTTGGTCTGCGAGGCGCGCGACAGCGGACGCCTCGACGACCCGTTGGTTGGACGGCTGAATCCGGGCCCCAGCGGACCCGCCAGCCGGGGACTATTTCTGGTGAACGCCATATCGGATTTGGTGCGCACCCACTGCACGCCGGCGGGCACGACCATCCAGGCCTATCTGCGGCTTGATCCCTCACCGCGGCCGGTTGGATAAAAAGGCGACCCGCTGGAACCGACCCCCGCGCCGCGGTCCCAGCGAGTCGCGCCCGTTGTATCGACTAGCTCGGGACGGGCGGCGCGTCGACCGTATGGGTCGCTCCCGGAGCAGGCATGAGGTTGACCCCGACGTCGATCCCGTTGCCCGATCCGGTGGTGGTCGAACACCCCGTCGGTAGCAAGACCGCGACGAGCCCGGCGGACATCGTGGCGATTTTCAGGGTCTTCCTCGTGTTGTTCATGAATCCTGCCTTTCATGCGCGGGTGCTAGGCGTAGGGAGCTAACACCACCAACGACAGGGGATAACCACTATTCAACACATGTAAACCAAGAGGTTTGGGCCGACATCCCGCAGGTCAACGGGCCCGCGGCCGATCGGCCGCGGGACGACGCGCCCCGGGTGGGTGCTTGGTTGAACCTGTTACGCGACGGTGGGCGGCGGCGCCATTACCGAGGAAGGTGGCCCCGCAGCCGGGGCCGGAATCGGCGCCGGCTCTCCTGTTTGTGCCGCACACCCCGTCGGGAGGACGACCGCAACAAGGCCCGCGCCCAATGCCGCGGCTTTCAGGGGCCTCTTGTTCTTCGCATCCATCGACTTGCCCTTTCACTTGCCGGTGCGTGGCCACGAATTGCGCCTGACACCACCAAGCAGATGCTATGCCTTTTATTAGACACAAGTAAGATACTGCGGGTGAAAAGCACGCCGACTACCCGGACGTCGCGGTGGTTGGGGCGACGGTACCTGTTCCACATTGGGCGACATGGCATCCCGACCTTCGCGGGACTCCTTTACGTCGGCTTTGCGCTCGGTGTGGCATTCGGTGGGCACGAAACCGGCTTGGGTTACTCGCGTTTCGCGCCGGCCGCGCTAATCCTGCTGGTGTTCGCCCTGATCGGCGCGCGCATCTGGTACTTCATTGGCCACCCGCAATCGCTTGCCGAAGGTGCCGTGCGCGTGCAGGACGCCGGCGCCGCGCTCTACGGCGGCTTGGTGCTCAGCTTCGCGGTCTCGTGGCCGGTGCTGCACCTCATGGGGCTGGAGTTCTGGCGAGCCTGGGACGGCGTGGGCATCATCATGCTCGTCGGGATGGCCGTGACGCGCATCGGCTGCCTGATCAATGGCTGCTGCTCTGGACGAGAAACGCAGGGGCCCTTCGGGTTATGGCTGCCCGACGAGCGCGGCGAATGGAAGCGGCGGTACCCGACACAGCTCTTCGAAGCGGGTTGGTCGGCAATGATTTTGGGTGTGGGAGTGTGGTTGTACGAGCCGTCCGCACGTCCCGGATTGCTATTTCTGGGTTCGGCCGCGGCGTACGGGACTGGCCGGCTCGGTCTGGAATTGCTGCGCGCGGACGCCGCGAGCACCGCCCTGCCGACGCGTCTCAATGTGGCGTTTTCCGCGGTGCTGGCGGCGGTCTCGCTGGGGGCGTTCGTACTCAAACTGCGGTAACCGCCGTCGTTGTGCCGGCCGAAAAGCCCGACGACGACGACGTGCCCGCGTGGGTGCCCTGTTGAACCTTTTACTCGACCGTGGGCGGCGGCGCCACGACCGTGACCGGCGCTCCCAGAGATCCCGCGGGAATCTCGACCGGCGACGACGTCATCAGACATCCCGTCGGTAGCAGCAATAGCCCGACAAGTCCCGCGCCGAGTGCCACGGCTTTCAGAACCTTTTTGCGCTTCGCATTCATTGGCTTGCCTTTCACGTGCCTGTAGGTGACCACGATCGCGCCTAGAACCACCAAGCAGATGCTATGCCTTTTTTGACGCACAAGTAAGTTTTTCGGGCGAAAAGCACGCCGAAGAGCGGTCGTCGCGCCGGTTGGGGCGAAGGTACCTGTCTAGCATTGGGCGACTTGGCATTTCGTTTCGCTGCGGGCGTTCGTAGTGAAACCGCCGTAAAGGCAGTTGCGTTGCCCGCCGGCGACGGCTAGCCTCGGCGCTCGTGCGTCTTCTCAAGCGTGCCGTAGTAGCCAGTACCCGCAGCGGGGTCTGATCCAGACCGACCCCCCGCTGTGGGTCGGAAGCTACGCCGTCGGTCGCTCCTGCTGATCAGAGAAGCCCGACACCATGCCCCTTTCGAAGCCAGTTTCGCAGCCTCTTCCCACGTTGCCGCGCGGTCTGCGGGAGCGAGCCGAGGCGATGACGTGGGAGAACTTCGTCGCGACCTACGGCCCCACGGCCGGCCCGCTGCGACTCGGGCACTGGGCGTGCACGGACGCCGATCGGCCCGCGGCGCGACTGGGTCCGCAAGCCCGCAACTTTCGGGCGATGATCGCCGTCGGCGACCGCATCAGCGTCTCCACCGCCTCTGCCACCGGACCGATCGCCGCACTCACCGAGATGCTGCACGAGCGCGGAATCACCGTCGAGACACTGAGGTTCCATCAGCTGCGATCGGGCGAATTCACCGCCACCTTCATCTGCGGCAGCAACGGGATCCGCTCCGAGTGGGCGATGGGCTGGTCGGAGGATCCGACGCAGTCGGCGCTGCGCGCGGTCATCGCCTGCGCCAACCGGCTGCTCGCAGCCGCCTAGGCCGGCCGCGTCAGAGCGGGCGCAGCACGATCGGCATGCCGTCCTTCGGAATCGGCATGCCGCCGTAGTCCCAGCTCGGCTGGTAGCCGGGCCGGGGCAGTTCCAGTCGGTAGCGGCGCAGCAGCCGGTGCAGGATCGTCTTGACCTCCAACCGCCCGAAGGTCATCCCGATGCACTTGTGTGCACCGCCACCGAATGGCGTGAACGCGTAGCGGTGTCGCTTGTGCTCGCTGCGCGGCTCGCAGAACCGCTCCGGGTCGAACTTCAACGGATCCGTCCAGAGTTCCGGCAGGCGATGATTCATCCCGGGGTACGCAATGACGTTGGTGCCCTTGGGAATGTAGTAGCCAAGCAGGTCGGTGTCGCGCACCGTCTGCCGCATCGCCCACTGCACCGGGGTCACGATCCGAATCGACTCGTCCATCACCAGGTCGAGTGACTCCAGCTTCTCCAGCGACTCGATGTCGAGCGGGCCGTCGCCTAGGCGGTCGGATTCGTCGCGGCAGCGCTGCTGCCATTCCGGATTGGCCGCCAGGTGATAAACCATCGTCGTCGCGGTCGATGTCGACGTGTCGTGGGCGGCCATCATCAAGAAGATCATGTGGTTGACGATGTCCTCGTCGGAGAACTTGTTGCCGTCTTCGTCCTCGGACTCGCACAACACCGACAGCAGATCGGTGCCGTTCTTTCCGCGTTGTTCCTTGACCCGTTCGCGGAAGTAGTTCTCCAGCAGCTCGCGCGCTTTGAGGCCGCGCCACCAGGTGAACGGCGGCACGCTGGTGCGGATGATCGCGTTGCCCGCGCGGGTGGTGACGGTGAATGCCTTGTTGATCTTGGTGACCAACTCGTGGTCGGTGCCGGGCTCGTGGCCCATGAACACCATCGACGCGATGTCGAGGGTCAGCTCCTTCATCGCCGGGTAAAGCAGGAAGCGCGCGTCGTTGATCACCCAATCGTCGGCGACCACCTGCGACACGACCTTGTCCATCTGCTCGACGTAGCTGACCAGCCGGGAGCGGACGAACGCCTCCTGCATGATCCGGCGGTGGAACATGTGCTCGTCGAAGTCGAGCAGCATCAGCCCGCGGTGGAAGAACGGCCCGATCACCGGGACCCAGCCCTGCTGCGAGTAGTCCTTGTTGCGGTTGGAGTAGATGACCTGCGCGGCGTCCGGGCCCAGCGCCGCGACCCCCGGCAGGACGGGCGAGTCCCCGAACACGACCGGCCCCTTGGTCTGGTAGAGGAACATCAGATAGTCCGGCCCGCCGCGCAGCATCTCGATGATGTGCCCGATGACCGGCAGTCCCGCGTCACCCAGGACCGGCTTGAGCCCGCTGCCGGGCGGCGGATCGGCGAGCTTGTGCTCCGGAAATTGGGTGTTCAGCAGCCTTCGTTCGACCAGTCCCATGCCGGGAAAGTTGTTGATCGACGGGGTAAATCGGCGCCGCGCCTGGTCGAGCAGGTAGTGCGGGGTGCTGATGGTGGCGGCCATGGACGCTCCTTTGCGATCCCGGGACACGTGCGCGCTAGCACTTCAGCCCATCCTGAAGTCCGAACTTGACGCCTGTCAAGTTTTGGTCTTTTCTGAACGGGATGACAAGGTCAGACCATGGCAGCCGACCCGACGCCCACCGCCCGGCGTAGCCGCGGCGATCTTCAGCGGGAGGCGATCGTCAGCGCGGTGCGGGAACTGCTGCAAGAGGGTTCGTTCGCGGACCTGTCCGTTAGCACCATCAGCGAGCGGGCCCGCATCGCACGGTCGGGCTTCTACTTCTACTTCGACTCCAAGTACGACGTGCTCGCCGTGATCCTGGCCGAGGCAACGCACGAACTCGAGGAGCTCACGCAGTACTTCGCGCCGCGCGCGCCCGGCGAGACGCCGGCGGCGTTTGCGCGGCGGATGGTCGGCAGCGCCGCCACGGTGTTCGCCCACAACGACCCGATCATGACCGCGTGCAACGACGCGCGGAACACGGACGCGAAGATCCGGGAAATCCTGGACGGCCAGATCGACGTCGTGATCGACCAGATTGTCAGCATCGTCGACGACGAAATCGCCGCCGGCACAGCGCATCCGATCAGTGACGATGTACCGGCTCTCGTCCGCATGCTCGGCGCGACCACGGCGATGATGCTGTCGGGCGACGTCACCTTCCTCGGTGCCGACCGTGACGTGGAGCGCGGCGTGCGGGTGCTCGAGCAGTTGTGGCTCAATTCGCTGTGGGGCGGCGGTCAGAGCTAAGGCGTTACCGGCGGTATCGTCACGGCCATGGCGCAGAATGGATATTTCGCGGGGAAGCGGTGTCTGGTCACCGGTGCGGCGAGCGGCATCGGCCGCGCCACCGCGTTACGGCTGGCCGCGCAGGGAGCCGAACTGTATCTGACCGACCGCAATCCCGAAGGCCTTGAGCTGACGGCCGCCGACGCCCGCGCGGCGGGCGCGAGCGTGCCGGAGTACCGGGCCCTGGACATCGCCGACTATGACGACGTGGCGGCGTTCGCCGCCGCCATTCATGCCAAGCAACCCAGCATGGACGTGGTGATGAACATCGCCGGGGTATCGGCCTGGGGAACCGTCGACCGGTTGACCCATGAGCAGTGGAGCAAGATGGTCGCGATCAACCTGATGGGTCCGATCCACGTCATCGAGACGTTCGTCCCCGCGATGGTGGCAGCCCGGCGGGGTGGGCACTTGGTCAACGTGTCGTCGGCGGCCGGGCTGGTCGCGCTGCCCTGGCACGCCGCGTACAGCGCCAGCAAGTTCGGACTGCGTGGCGTATCCGAAGTGCTGCGCTTCGACCTGGCCCGGCACCGCATCGGGGTGTCGCTCGTGGTGCCCGGCGCGGTGAAGACCCCGTTGGTCAACACCGTCGAGATCGCCGGGGTCGATCGCGAGGACCCCAACGTCCGCCGGTGGATAGATCGCTTCAGCGGTCACGCCGTCTCGCCGGAGAGGGCGGCCGACAAGATCTTGTCCGGGGTCGCAAAGAACAAGTACCTCATCTATACCTCGCAGGACATCCGGGCGCTGTACGCGTTCAAGCGGCTGGCGTGGTGGCCCTACAGCGTGGCGATGCGCCGGGTCAACGTCATTTTCACGCGCGCGCTACGGCCCGCCCCGGTGCCGTCACGCCGGCAGGACCAACTCGAGTCGCACCCCGAGTAGCCGGACCGGCCGGTCGAGTTCGAAGAGGTCCAGGACGCGCAGCGCGGCCGCGACGATGACGTCGGCGTCGGTGGTGGGCGCGGCCAGCTTGCGGATCTTGGTGCGGGTGTAGAACGTCGCGGTGCGCACGGTGACCGCGACCCGGGTGACGATCCGCCCGTCCGCCACGACATCGTCGAGCGCTTGGCGGGCCAATGCCGTTACCGCCGAATCCATTTCGGCGCGATCGGTGAGATCGCGCGGAAACGTCACAACGTGGCTTCGGGAGCGCGGAACCCACGGCTCCGCGCTGACTTCCGCGTCGCCGCCACCCTTGGCGAGCAGCAACAGCCAGAGGCCGGTGCGCGGGCCGAAGGTGGACGTCAGCAGCTCGGCGTCGCCGTGGGCGAGTTCGCGAACCGTCGTTATCCCCAGGGCCGCAAGCTTTTTCGCAGTCTTGGGGCCGACGCCCCACAAGGCGTCGACGGGCCGGTCGGCCATCACATTCATCCAGTTCGCGTCGGTGAGGACGAAGACGCCGGCCGGTTTCGCGAAGCCGGTGGCGACCTTGGCCCGCTGTTTGTTGTCGCTGATGCCCACCGAGCAGGACAGCCCGGTCTCGGAGGAGATGACGGTCTGGATCTTTTCGGCGATTTCGATGGGGTGCTCGCCGGCGAAACCGACGTAGGCCTCGTCCCAGCCCCACACCTCGACGGGGTGCCCCAGGTCGCGCAGTAATCCCATCACCTCGTCGGACGCCGCGTCGTAGGCGGCGGGATCCGACGGGAGGAACGTGGCGCCCGGGCAGCGGCGAGCGGCGGTGCGTAACGGCATGCCCGCGTGCACACCGAACTCGCGCGCCTCGTACGAGGCGCAGGTGACGACCTTGCGCGGTTCGGTGGGATCGCCGCTGCCGCCGACGATCACCGGCAGCCCGGCCAGTTCGGGGTGGCGCCGCAGTTCGACCGACGCCAGAAACTGGTCGAGGTCCACGTGCAGGACCCAGTTGGTCACCGCCCGCACAGCTTGCGCGCCACGCTTTCCCACGCGTCGCCCAACGTCTCGAGGGTGTGGCCACCGTCCTTGAGTTGGTGCTCGACGTAGTTCACATTGAGCAGTGCGAGCAGGGCGTCGGCCTGAGCGTCGAGGTCGCCGGTGGTGTGCGCCGCCTGGAGCAGCACCCGGACGTGGGTGCGGTGTACCAAGACGGGCGCGCTGTTGCGGGTCTGCGGATCGCGGTGGGCTTCCGACAGCAGCTCGTGGTGGGCGTGGACGAATCGCATGCGCTCCTGGCCGAAGGCCACCAGCCGATCCATCGGGGGCGCATCGGGACCCAGCGGCGGCGGCCCGAACAGGAATGCCTGCTGACTCGCCCGCTCGTCGTCGTCGAGCAGCACCATCATCAGGCCGGCCCGGTTGCCGAATCGGCGGAAGACGGTGCCCTTGCCGACCCCGGCGGCCGCAGCGACATCGTCCATGGTGACGGCGTCCGCGCCGCGCAGCTTGACCAGGTTGCGCGCGGCGTCCAGCAGGAGCGCGCGATTGCGCGCCGCGTCACCTCGCTCCTGAGGGAGCTGTTGGGGAGCGGACACCGGCAACTCGCGCAACCCATCGCTCATACCTGCACTTTAACGCGTTCGGAATAAAACGGACCAGGGTCCGGTTTGGTCGTGCAAAGATGTACACCAAGAACCGAAGGGAACCGAACAGTGCCAGAGAACAAGTCCGACATCAAAGTCTTGGCGTTGGTGGGCAGCCTGCGAGCAGCGTCGATCAACCGTCAGATTGCCGAGCTGGCGGCGGCGGTCGCTCCCGACGGCGTCAGTGTCACGCTGTTCGAAGGGCTTGCACAGGTGCCGTTCTACAACGAGGAGATCGACGACGCGATGACGCCCGATGCCCCGGCGCTGGCTGCGGTGGAGGCGCTGCGCGGGGCGGCGGCCGACGCGGACGCCGCTTTGGTGGTCACCCCCGAGTACAACGGCAGCATCCCGGCCGTCGTCAAGAACGCGATCGACTGGCTCTCGCGACCGTTCGGAAACGGCGCGCTGAAGGGCAAGCCGCTGGCGGTGATCGGGGGGTCGTTCGGCCAGTACGGCGGGGTATGGGCGCACGACGAAACCCGCAAGTCGTTCGGGATTGCCGGCGCGTCGGTGGTCGAGTCGATCAAGCTGTCGGTGCCGTTCAAAACGTTGGAAGGCAGGGCTCCCGCGGAGCACGCCGAGCTGTCGGCGAATGTGCGCGACGTTGTGGGCAAGCTCGCCGCGGAAGTCGGTTGATTTGGCTTGAATTTGGGGAAAGCCGACAAGCCGCCCCGCGGCGACCAGCACCGTTTCGACAACCGAATAGCCAAAGCCGCCAGTTGCCGCTGGCGGCTTTGCTAGCGCGGGGCGAACGCGCCGCCCGAACCGGCTCAAAACACGCAATGTCGGTGGCCGGTGATATACCGGTCCGTATGGGCATCCGCGGGGCGATATGTGATCTGCGACACGCCGAGCGCGTGGCCGTCGCAAGCCTTACGACCAGGGAATTTCAAAATTGTTATTCCGAACATCTTGTATCTCGACAACTTGTCGGCCACTAGGTGTAGTGTTTCGAGCACCGGCAGATCCCAGGATCCCCAAGCTGGCCGGGCATGGGGCACCTCCCGGAATCGGTACCGCCAGGCCGTTCGGTCTGACCTCCGCAAAACGGGAATCTGGGGCCTTGACGGGCCGCTGAACATAGCACAGACGTAGTACCCCCAGCAGTTGCCAGTCCGTTATAAGTTCCCTTCCGCAAAGGAGCGGCATCCATGAGCGTCACCGTGTACACCAAGCCGGCATGCGTGCAGTGCAGCGCCACCTTCAAGGCTCTGGACAAACAGGGCATCGCCTACGACAAGGTCGACATCACCCTGGACTCCGAGTCCCGCGACTACGTGATGGCGCTGGGCTACCTGCAAGCCCCCGTGGTGGTGGCCGGCAACGACCACTGGTCCGGCTTCCGGCCCGATCGCATCAAGGCGCTTGCTGGAGCCGCGCTGAGCGCCTAGTGCAGTAGATGAGCAAGTAAGGAGGTTGCGGTGCCATGGACACCACGCAGCGCAACCTGGTCTATTTTTCGTCGGTGTCGGAGAACACCCATCGCTTCGTGCAGAAGCTGGGTGTTCCCGCCACCCGAATCCCGCTGCATGGCCGGATCGAGGTCGATCAGCCATACGTGCTGATACTGCCGACGTACGGCGGCGGCCGGGCCACGCCGGACATCAACGACGGTGGCTACGTCCCGAAACAGGTCATCGCCTTTTTGAACAACGAGCACAACAGGTCGTTGATCCGCGGCGTCATCGCGGCGGGCAACAACAACTTCGGTGCGGAATTCGCCTACGCGGGTGAAGTGGTCTCCCGCAAGTGCGGCGTTCCGTACCTCTACCGCTTCGAACTGATGGGAACCCCGGACGACGTGGATGCCGTCCGAGCCGGTCTCGCCGACTTTTGGAAGGAACAGACGTGCCACCAACCGTCACTGCAGAGCCTGTAGCCGCCGGCACGCACGTGTCGCCCGAGGAGACGGACTACCACGCTCTGAACGCGATGCTGAACCTGTACGACAAGGACGGCAGGATTCAGTTCGACAAGGACGTGCTGGCGGCGCGCCAGTACTTCCTGGAGCACGTCAACCAGAACACGGTCTTCTTCCACAATCAGGACGAGAAGCTCGACTACCTGATTCGCGAAAACTATTACGAGCGTGAGGTTCTCGACCAGTACTCGCGCAACTTCGTTAAGGAGCTGCTGGACCGCGCCTACGCCAAGAAGTTCCGCTTCCCGACGTTTCTGGGCGCGTTCAAGTACTACACCTCCTACACGCTGAAGACGTTCGACGGCAAGCGCTACCTGGAGCGCTTCGAGGACCGCGTGGTCATGGTCGCGCTGACGCTGGCGGCCGGCGACACCGGACTGGCCGAGAAGCTGGTCGACGAGATCATCGACGGCCGGTTCCAGCCGGCCACCCCGACGTTCTTGAACTCGGGCAAGAAGCAGCGCGGTGAACCGGTTTCGTGCTTCCTTTTGCGCATCGAGGACAACATGGAGTCGATCGGGCGATCGATCAACTCCGCCCTGCAACTGTCCAAGCGCGGTGGGGGAGTTGCCTTGCTGCTCTCCAACATTCGCGAGCACGGCGCGCCGATCAAGAACATCGAGAACCAGTCCTCGGGCGTCATCCCGATCATGAAGCTGCTCGAGGACTCCTTCTCCTACGCCAATCAGCTGGGGGCGCGCCAGGGCGCCGGCGCGGTGTATCTGCAGGCGCATCACCCCGACATCTATCGCTTCCTGGACACCAAGCGGGAGAACGCCGACGAGAAGATCCGCATCAAAACGCTGAGCCTCGGCGTGGTGATCCCCGACATCACCTTCGAGCTGGCCAAGAAGAACGAGGACATGTACCTGTTCTCGCCGTACGACGTGGAGCGGGTGTACGGCGTGCCGTTCGCCGATATCTCGGTGACCGAGAAGTACTACGAGATGGTCGACGACGCGCGCATCCGCAAGACCAAGATCAAGGCGCGGGAGTTCTTCCAGACGCTGGCCGAGCTGCAGTTCGAGTCCGGCTACCCGTACATCATGTTCGAGGACACGGTGAACCGGGCCAATCCCATCGAGGGCAAGATCACCCATTCCAACCTGTGCTCGGAGATCCTGCAGGTGTCGACGCCGTCGGTGTTCAACGACGACTTGTCGTATGCCAAAGTGGGCAAAGACATTTCGTGCAACCTGGGATCGCTGAACATCGCGAAGACGATGGACTCGCCGGACTTCGCCCAGTCGATCGAGGTCGCGATCCGCGCGCTGACCGCGGTCAGCGACCAGACGCATATCACCTCGGTGCCCTCGATCGAGCAGGGCAACAACGATTCTCACGCGATCGGGCTCGGGCAGATGAACCTGCACGGCTACCTGGCCCGCGAGGGCATCTTCTACGGTTCCGAGGAAGGTGTCGACTTCACCAACATCTACTTCTACACGGTGCTATATCACGCGCTGCGGGCCTCCAACCGCATCGCGATCGAACGCGGCACGCACTTCAAGGGTTTCGAGCGGTCCAAGTACGCGTCGGGCGAGTTCTTCGACAAGTACACCGAGCAGGTGTGGGAGCCGGCGACCGACAAGGTGCGTCAGCTGTTCGCCGATGCCGAGATCCGCATTCCCACGCAGGACGATTGGAAGCGCCTGAAGGAATCGGTTCAGGCGCACGGCATCTACAACCAGAACCTGCAGGCGGTCCCGCCGACCGGGTCGATCTCCTACATCAACCACTCGACGTCGTCGATCCACCCGATCGTGTCGAAGGTCGAAATCCGCAAGGAGGGCAAGATCGGGCGGGTCTACTACCCGGCGCCCTACATGACCAACGACAACCTGGAGTACTACCAGGACGCCTACGAGATCGGCTACGAGAAGATCATCGACACCTACGCCGCGGCCACCCAACACGTGGACCAGGGGCTGTCGCTGACGCTGTTCTTCAAGGACACCGCCACCACCCGCGACGTGAACAAGGCGCAGATCTACGCCTGGCGCAAGGGAATCAAGACGCTCTACTACATCCGGCTGCGCCAGTTGGCGCTGGAAGGCACCGAGGTCGAGGGCTGCGTCTCCTGCATGCTGTGACACTGCGGCGGGTTCGCCGAGCGTGAATCTCGCGACGGATTCACGGCGTGTCGCGTCGAGAAATTCACACTCGCCGAGCTGCGAATTAGCTGGTCTGCCCTGGTCAGCGGCGCCCGCGCGGTATGGTGCATGACGTGGTGAGAATTCCGCGACCACCGCACCCGAGCGTGAAGCCCGGGCGCAAGGTCGACGCGCGCAGCGAACGCTGGCGCGAGCACCGCAAGAAGGTGCGCGGCGAGATCGTCGACGCCGCCTTCCGCGCCATCGACCGCCTCGGGCCCGAGCTGAGCGTGCGGGAAATCGCCGAGGAGGCCGGCACCGCCAAGCCGAAGATCTACCGGCACTTCCACGACAAGTCCGACCTGTTCGAGGCGATCGGGCAACGCCTCCGCGACATGCTGTGGGCGGCCATATTCCCGTCGATCGACCTGAAAACCGATTCGGCCCGCGACGTGATCCAGCGCAGCGTCGAGGAGTACGTCAACCTCGTCGACAAACACCCGAACGTCCTGCGGGTCTTCATCCAGGGCCGTTCCGCCGCGAGCCCAAAGATCCTCGACGAGGGCCGGGGCATCACTCTGGCCATGGCCGACATGTTCGACAACGAGCTCCGTGAGATGGAGCTCGACCACGCGGCGATCGAACTCGCCGGACACGCCGCCTTCGGATCGGCCGCCTCGGCCACGGAGTGGTGGTTGGGCCCCGACCCCGACAGCCCGCGACGCATGCCGCGCGAACAATTCGTGGCCCATCTGACCACCATCATGATGGGGGTCATCGTCGGCACCGCCGAGGCGCTGGGCATCACGATGGACCCCGACCAGCCGATCCACAGCGTCGTGCCCAGCAACCCGGCCGCCAGCTGAGCGGCCGCGACGTTGACATCGCCGCGGCCGTCGATAACACTCGCCTTATCCGATACCCTGGGTACTGGGTATTGCGTCAGCTGAAGGAAGCCCGATCCACCATGACCGATGTCGTAACCGAAGCCGATCCGCGGCCGCAGTCCGACCAACCGCCCGTCCATACCCGCGTCGTCATCATCGGGACGGGGTTCTCCGGGTTGGGCATGGCCATCGCGCTGCAGCAGCAGAGCGTGGACTTCGTCATCCTGGAGAAGGCCGACGACGTCGGCGGCACCTGGCGCGACAACAGCTATCCCGGCTGCGCGTGCGACATCCCCTCGCACCTGTACTCGTTCTCCTTCGAGCCCAAGCCGGACTGGAAGAACCCGTTCTCGTATCAGCCCGAGATCTGGGACTACCTCAAGGGAGTCACCGAGAAGTACGGCCTGCGCCGCTTCATCGAATTCAACTCGCTGGTCGATCGCGCCTATTGGGACGACGACGAGTATCGCTGGCACGTGTTCACCGTCGACGGGCGCGAATACGTCGCCCAGTTCCTGGTCTCGGGGGCCGGCGCGTTACACATTCCCTCGTTCCCCGACATCGAGGGTCGCGACGAATTCGCCGGTCCCGCTTTCCATTCCGCCGAGTGGGATCACAGCGTCGACCTGACCGGCAAGCGGGTGGCGATCATCGGGACCGGAGCCAGCGCCATCCAGATCGTGCCCGAGATCGTCGGGCAGGTCGCCGAGCTCCAGCTCTACCAACGCACCCCCCCGTGGGTGGTGCCGCGCTCCAACCCCGAGATCCCGTCGGCGCTGCGCACGGCGATGGAAAACGTCCCCGGGCTTCGTCCGCTGGTGCGCCTGGCGATCTACTGGGGGCAGGAGGCGCTGGCCTTCGGCATGACCAAGCGCCCCAATGCGCTGAAATTCATTGAGGCGTATTGCAAGTGGAACATTTGGCGCTCGGTGAAAGACCGTGAGCTGCGCCGCAAGCTAACGCCTAAGTACCGCATCGGTTGCAAGCGAATCCTGAACTCCTCCACCTACTATGGCGCCGTCGCGGACCCGAAGACCAAACTGATCACCGACGGCATCACCCGCATCACGCGCGACGGGATCGTCACCGCGGACGGCACCGAACACCGGGCCGACGTGATCGTGTACGCCACCGGCTTCCACGTCACCGACTCCTACACCTACGTCCAGATCAAGGGGCAGCACGGCGAAGACTTGGTCGATCGCTGGAACCGCGAGGGCATCGGTGCGCATCGCGGCATCACCGTCGCCGACGTGCCCAACCTGTTCTTCCTGCTGGGACCGAATACGGGGCTGGGCCACAACTCCGTGGTGTTCATGATCGAATCGCAGATCCGCTACGTCGCCGACGCGATCGCGAAATGCGACAAGATGGGCGCGCAGGCGCTGGCTCCGACCCGCGAAGCGCAGGACCGCTTCAACGACGAGCTGCAGCGCAAGCTCGCCGACTCGGTCTGGAACACCGGCGGGTGCAGCAGCTGGTACCTCGACGAGCACGGCAAGAACACCGTGCTCTGGGGTGGCTACACGTGGCAGTACTGGATGGCGACCCGTTCGGTCAAACCGGAGGAATACCAGTTCTTCGGCGTGGGCAAGGTAGGCAGAAGCCGAGTTCAGGCTTCCTAGTAGGGGAACCGCGCTTTACGCTAGGAGGCTTATGAGCGCCTATCAGACCGTCGTGGTTGGCACCGATGGCTCGGACTCGTCGCTGCGAGCGGTGGAGCGCGCGGCCGCGATCGCTGCGGACAACGGCGCGAAATTGATCGTTGCGACGGCCCATCTGCCCGTCCCGGAAGAAAAGGGCCGCTACGCCATCCCGCCCGGGAGCGACCACGGCCAGGACTACCGGACGGTGGGCGAGGCCCCCTACTACGCGATCCTGCAGAACGCCAGGGAGCGCGCGCATCAAGCCGGGGCCCGGAACGTGGAGGAGAAGTCGATCGTCGGCGCCCCCATCAACGCGCTGGTGCAGCTCGCCGAGGACGTCGATGCCGACCTGCTGGTCGTCGGCAACGTCGGGCTCAGCAGCGTCGCCGGGCGGCTGCTGGGATCAGTCCCATCGGAAGTCTCCCGCAGGTCCAAGACCGACGTGCTGATCGTCCACACCACCGGCTGAAGCACTCGTTAATCGCGGCCTAATAGCTCTGAGAAGGCTTTCGCAGCCGCATCCACCGCGGCGTCGTCGTTCGTGGCCACCAGATCCAGCAGCAGGCCACGAGTGACCGCGAGCCCGAGCCTTGCCATCGCGCCGTCGTAGGGAACGTCGGCGGAAGCCTCGACCTCGCGCAGCCAGTCGTCGACGGCGCCGGGAATCATGCGCGTGAACGGCTTTTCGCCTTGGGCCGCCCGCGAGTAGCACTCGAAGAAGAGCCGCTCCAGCTGGCGCAATTCGGGGCGGCGGAGGTCGGCCCACATCGCGGCGAAGCCTTCGGCCGGGTTGATCGGCAAGCCGGGGACGAGAGCCATCTGCCGGCGCTCGACCTCCTCGACGACCGCCACCAGCAGATCCTCGCGAGACCCGAAGTGGTGCAACAGCATTCGATGGCTGGTGCCGACCGCGGCGGCCACGTCGCGCAGCGACCGGTCGCCGATGCCGTTCGCGGCGAATTCCTCGATCAGCGCATCGAGGAGCTGGCGGCGCCGTTGGGAGTCAGGAGTGCGGGCCATCGGCGCGGCTGAGCTGTTCAGACCGGGCCTTGAGACCTTGGGCCTCGAGTTGCAGGAAGCGCTTGGTCTTCTTGACCATCAGCCGCCCGACGAGCGCACCGAGTGGACCCCGTTGGTCGAGCTGCTGGCGCACCAGCGTGCGGCCGCCGGGTTGGGCGTCGACGTAGTGGCGAGCGGTCACCAGCGAGCCGGGGGAGCGCTGCACCCAGGTCCACGACGAGCCCGGGTCGACCTCGGTGACCTGCCAGACCAGCTTCTGCATGCCGGGCTGCTTGATCGCGAACCGCCTGCCGACGGCGAGCGCTGGTCCGTCCTGCCCGACCAGCGACGTCACTGATGCCGTCCAGTCGGGCCAGTGCTCGACGTCGCTGAAGACCTCCCATACCAATTGCGGCGGTGCGTCGATCTCGATGCTGTCCTCGTTAAACATGTACCAAATGGTACATCTACGGGTCGGGCTTTGCCTAGGCCTGGCCGATGCGGGCGTCGAGACGCTTGAGCGCCGCTTCGGCGCCGTTCCATCCCGGGATGCCGGTCACTCCCGGACCGGGGTGGGTGCACTGGCCGCAGAGGAAGAGCCCGTCGAGCGGCGTGGCGAACTTGTCGGCTCCCTCGACGACGCGGCCGGTCCACAGCTGGTTGGGCTGCAGCAGGCCATGCGAGTAGTCGCCGGCGTGCGCGCTGAAGGTGCTGCCGAAGTAGCGGTTGGAGAACACGACCCGGTTGGTGACGGAGTCGGCGAACCCGGGCGCGAACGTGTCGAAGATTCTTACGCAGGTGTCGGCGTATTGCTCTTTCCAGCTTCGGTTTTCGTCGGCGTCGAGCCCGGTCGGGAAGTAGGGCGTGAAGATCGTTGCGCTGTGCTTGCCTTCGGGCGCCAGCGATGAGTCGACCATGCTGGGGATGTACAGGTAGGTGGGCGGGGCGTCGGGAAGCTGGCCCTTGCGGTATTGCTCCCACGCGTCGCTGATGTATTCCGGTGATGGCGCGTACGCGACGGTGGGACACCATTGTCCATTGTCGTGCATGAAAGGCTGCAGTCGCTCGATCCACTGGGGCGCCTGGTCGATCGTCAGGTGCGCCTGGATGTATCCGAGATTGAAGTTGATTTCCTTGATCTTCCGGATGTAGTCGGGCGGAAAATGTTGCGCGCCGGCGAGATTCACGAAGGTGGTGTACGGGTCGAGCGAGGAGAGCACGACGTCGGCCGAAATCGTTGTGCCGTCGCGCAATTCGACACCGGTGGCCCGCCCGTCGGTGACCAGGATCTGCTTGACGTGCTGTTTGAGCTGCACCTCGGCGCCCAGCGATTCCGCGCGCCGGCACAGCGCCGTGCTGAGTGAGCCGATGCCGCCGCGCGGCATGATGTATTCGACGTTGCCGCCGCCGATCAGGTAGTGATACAGCGTCGACGCGTTCGAGCCCGGGGTCCACGGGCCGCCGTCGAACGCATCGATGGACATCGCCGCCAGCGAGCCCTGGATGCAACGGGCCTGGTCCGGCGCCAGGAAGCGGCGGACCGTGTCCATCGTGCTGCCGTACCACATCTGGGCGAAGTCGTGGCGGTCCTCGGGCGTGGGCTGGGCGGCGATCACCTCGATGATGTCCAGCGGGGGACCGAAAGCCGAATCGACGAAATACGGTGCGAACCGGCCGATGTGGGCGAACAAGCCGCCCAGCGCCGCCGCCGTGTCGGCGCCATGATCGTCGAGCAGGTGGCGGGCCATGCGTTCGAGGTCGTTGTACATCACGAAGGGGGTGTCCCCGGGCTCGCCGAACGTGCACGTCGACGTCCATTGGTCCATCAGCTCGAAGCCCCACTTGGTCAGCTCCAGGCGCTCGGTCATCTCCTGGCGCCAGATCAGCACCGCCCACGCGCCGACGCTGTGCTTGTAGCCGTCGAAGAGTTCCCGGGTCGCGGCCATCCCGCCGAGGAAGTGCGCCCGTTCCAGCACAAGCACTTTCGCGCCGCCCTTAGCCAGCACGTTCGCCGCAACCAGACCGTTGTGACCGGCCCCGATGACGATCGCGTCGTAGTCCGCCATGGTGACTCCTCGAGTGTGAGCGCATCTGAACGCACAATGTCACATATGACATATTTGCGTCAATGGTGACATTTTGTGGCATGCTGGCAGGCGTGGAATCGCGTAGGCAGCGCACGCGTCAGGCGTTGCTGCACGCGGCGATGAAGCGTTTCGTCGCCGACGGCGTGCACCAAACCAGCGTCGCCGACATCGCCGGCGACGTCGGGGTGACCGAGCGGACCTTCTATCGGCACTTCCCGTCCAAGCACGCGGTGATATTCGCCGACTACGACATCGGCTTCGAATGGTTCGCCCGCGCGTTGGCGCTGCGCCCGCACGGCGAGCCCATCACGGCGTCGGTGCGAAAAGCCGTGGACGCCTTCCCTTTTGACTTCGCGATGGTCCGCGAGGCCGCCACCATCCGATCTCGCGACCTGGATCAGGACATCATCACCACGCACATTCGACGGATGCGCGATCAGGTCGCCGACGAGATCGCGCGCTTCATCCACGAACGATCGGCGCCCGCCGCCGACGGGGCCATGATCGCCGACATCGCGGCGCACAGCCTGGCGACCGCGGTGTTCGTCGCGCTGGAGGCGTGGATGGCAAAAGACGAGCACGACATCGACGACCTGGGCCGGCTGACCGACATGGCGCTGAGCGCACTGGAGGATGGGCTCACCCACACGTTGCGCAAGGTGGGACTGGACTAGGCCGCGCTGCCTCCGCGCCGAACGTGCACTCACTGCGAGATTTCGGTCCGTTTTTCGCAATGAGTACACGCTCGGTGAAGCGAGAGTTCGCGACACGCAAGCACAACGTCTTGTGTTGCGGCGGGTTGTCGCACCCCAGGGGTAGTGTTTGAAGCCTGAGTACCGCAGGCAAACGTCTGGTGAAGTGGGGTTCTGGTGAGCGAAAAATTGAAGCTGATTGACCGCGTCTCGGCGATCAACTGGAACCGGCTGCAAGACGAAAAAGACGCCGAGGTCTGGGATCGGCTGACCGGCAATTTCTGGCTGCCCGAGAAGGTGCCGGTGTCCAACGACATCCCGTCCTGGGGCACGCTGACGGCTCACGAAAAGCAGATGACCATGCGGGTTTTCACTGGCCTGACGCTGCTGGACACCATCCAGGGCACGGTCGGGGCGGTGAGCCTGATCCCCGACGCGCTGACCCCGCACGAGGAAGCGGTGTACACGAACATCGCGTTCATGGAGTCGGTGCACGCGCGCAGCTACAGCAACATCTTCTCGACGTTGTGCTCGACCGCCGAGATCGACGACGCGTTCCGCTGGTCGGAGGAGAACCCCAACCTGCAGCGCAAAGCCGAGATCGTCATGCAGTACTACAAGGGCGACGAGCCGCTCAAGCGCAAGGTGGCCTCCACGCTGCTGGAGAGTTTCCTCTTCTACTCCGGGTTCTATCTGCCGATGTACTGGTCGAG
>NZ_MBEM01000231.1:0-6712 GCF_001954045.1 Mycobacterium sp. SP-6446
CCGCCCGGGGGGGTGGGGGTCATTTGTTTTCATCCCTCGCGTTACCGGGGGCGGCGGCGGGGCGGCCCCCCCCGGCCCCCCCCCCCTGACCACTCGGGGCACGTTATGGGCGAAATATTCGCTGCGGTCTTAGCCCGCGTGACGCGAAAAGTGCCGGGGGCCGCCTAATTCCATGATGGCTCGCGCAGGCGCCGCGCTGTTTGCCGGAAACGAACAACGGCGCCGTCGAGCATTGTCGCGACCCGACAAAGCTGCTGCCGCCGTGCCCGATAGCGACCACCGCGTGCGCGCGTGCTGACCTATCGTCGCTCGACGAGGCGATCGAAGCTCTGTTGCCATTGGTCGTAACGGAGTCGGTCAAGGGTGATTCGTGCGCGGGCGAACAAAGCCACCGCCATGAGGCTTATGGCCCACCAGGTCGCGGCCGCGAAGGCCACCGCCTCGGTGCGGGCAGTGTTGACCGGTTGGGCCACCGGATGGCCTTCGGCATCTACCCAAATCTCAATATCGTCGCCGATCTTGGCCGTCAGCGGTGCTGTGACGTCGCCGGTGCGTTCGGCCCCGGAAGCAATCCATCGGGCAGGAACCGTGACCGTTGGGCTTTCAAGGTCCCGGCGTGGATGACTGTCCCCCGTGATAGTCGCGGTCACCGGGCGGCGGGTTTGGACCTGTTCGGCGTAGGCGCGGCTTCGAGAATCGTGGACAGCGGTGCCCACGGCGGCACTGATAGGCACTGCGATCAATGACACCACAACGACCAACACCAAAATCAGTCCCTCCACCCGATCCGTGGCGCGTACCAACGGGTTACGACCAAACAGCCGTACAAACAGCGTCCGCGGCAACGGCACGGTGAAGGTCTCCATCGCGCCGTCGTCGCCGGGTCGGCGATCGCCGATCCGGCGATGACCGGGCTCTGAGGTGGACATCGAACGTTTCCCATCGGAGAGTGCGGGGGTTTGAGCCAGTGCAAGGCGGCCGAACACCGGCCGCCACTCGAACCTGGCCCTGACTTGGCAACCCCCATGATGGTGTGAATCGCTGCCGCAAGCTTTGCCGCAGCCGGACAACCACGCTGCCGCGCTTTGTCGAGCTACGACAGCGCACCTGGTCAATCGGTGTCGATGGCCGCGAGTTCTATCATCATCGCCAGCCGCTTCCTCGCGTCGTCTAACGGCAGATCGGTGATCTCGGCCATCTTGCGCAGCCGGTAACGCACGGTGTTTTCGTGCACTCCCAGACGTTCACCCGCAGCGGTGGGGTCGCCCTGGGCCTCGAGCCATGCTCGCAGCGTGGCCACGTAGTCGGTCCCGTTGGCTCGGTCGTGGCGGCCTAGTTCGGCCACCGGCCCGCGCGATGGGGACCGGCCCGAGCGCGCCGCGGTGCGTAATCGCTGCAGCAGGATGTCAGCCCACGACTCGTCATAGACCGGAGGCGCCGCGCGGGGCGACATCTCGTGCAGCGCCAAACATTCCTCGGCCTCGTCGCGCGCGGCGGCGAGTTCGGTCACCTCAGCCACCCCGCTGATACCGGCCAACACCGTGGCCCGTTCGGGGAGGGCCGCCCCCAAACCGCTCACCCAGCGCCGTGCCGTCGTTGCCTCGTCCCCGGGAAGCACGGTGTAAACGGTGTTGCCTGCCAACGCGCTGCGGCCCGGACGTGACCAGCCGAAACCCATGGTCGCGCGCTCGAACGCGAGCAGCAGCGCAGCATCGCGGTCCGCTCCGACGAACGCTCGGAGTGCAATCACGCGCAATGGGCCGTGCGGCAAACCCAGCCTGCTGGCCACGGTGGCGGCATCAGCGGTGCCCTCCAGTAGGCGGATCACCAGCTCGGATTCGACATGACGCTCCAGGTCCGCGCTGGCCCGCGACCGAAGCAGATGCAGGGCCACCGTGTGCGCACCGTCGGCCAAGGCGCTTAGAGCGCCGCCTTCCAGCGGCGCCGAGCACGCGACCCACACCGACCCGATAAGTTCTCGTCCTGAGCGCACCGCCACCACCATCCGGCCAGACATGCCGCGCTCGTTGTCCTCCGCGACAAACAGCGGATCGTCGGAGTCCGCCAGATGCGCGAATACTCCACGGGCCTCGAACAATGCGCGCAGCTGCTCCGGTGTCTGTCGTTCGAGGATTGTCGCAACCCGCGCAGCGTCGGCATGCCGTTGCTGCCTCGAATACGCCAACACCCGCAACAGCCGATCGTGGATTACAACGGCACCGCCGATGACATCCGCCAGACTGTCCGCCAGCGCGAACAAATCGGTGGGACCGCGGCCGGACTCCGTCTCACGGCCCTCCATTACGAGTCCGTAGACAACCGCCGCGACTTCGCTCCAGGCCATCTCCTCGTCGAGAACCATGATCGCCAGAGCCGCGTCCGCACCGTCGAAAGTGACCTGCTGGCCCTCGCCGCGGACCAGCACCACGACGGATCCAGCAGAGGCTGCCCACTGCACAGCTTGGGCCACGGTGTCTGCACCGATGGCCAACAAGACGTCGCCGACCACGGTGTGGTCACCCGCGGTCTCGTGGATAACCACGCTGCGCAATTCCGTCGATCGCGGCACAGACGACCACTTCAGGCGGACGCCGTAATCGCCCAACACATTCACCAAGCGGTCCAACGTAATCACGAGCCGCTCCCCATACCATCGACCACAGCGACATTGCGGTGACCGTTAACGAACTCTAGACACGACGCGTCGTCGGCGACAGCGCTCAAGCCGAACTTCGAGCACTAACGTGAGTCGGGTGAATGGGCAACGCACCCTGCTGCTGATGCGGCACGCGAAGTCGTCGTACCCGGATGGCGTCGTCGATCACGACCGGCCGTTGGCGCCGCGGGGCATCCGCGAGGCCGGGCTGGCCGGCGACTGGTTGCGCGCCAACGTGCCCCCCGTCGATGCCGTGCTGTGTTCGACGGCCACGCGTGCCCGGCAGACGTTGGACAGGACGGGCATCGACGCCATGGTGCGATACAGCGAGCGACTCTACGGCGCCACCCCCGGCACGATGATCGACGAAATCAATGGTGTCGCCGACAGCGTCAACACCCTGCTCGTCGTCGGGCACGAACCGACAACCTCCAACGTGGCGATCGGCCTAGCGGGCGCCGAGGGCACCGATACGGCTGCGGTGCAACGCATTTCGGAGAAATTCCCGACGTCGGCGATCGCGGTGCTGAGCGTGGCCGGCTGCTGGAAAGGGGTGGAACTCAACCGGGCCGCGCTGGTCGCCTTCGAGATACCGCGCTGACCTAGGAGTTGGTGGCCAGCGTCAATTCCATCAGCTTGATGGCCTGCGCACAGGCGTCGATACCGGGCGCCTGGGGATTCACCCACCAGCCGACCACCCCCGCCGCGTCGCTGGCCACTCCGCACGCGCCGTTCGGATCGTCGGGGCGCATCACAATCGAGTTGATGCCCGCGATCTGACGGCTCTCGACCTTGTACCTCAGGAAGTCAGCAACCTTACGCTCGTTGCCCAGGCTGCCCTGTTCGAACCAGAACCTGGTGATGTCGATCAGTCCGGCGGGGTTGGCCGCCTGCCACCGGCAGATCGCGCCGACGAAGGTGCTCTGGATGTCGAGCGGATCGGCACCCACGGTCTTGGCCAGGATGTCGGAGGTCAAGACCTCGCATTCCTTCAGCAGGTTGGGGTACTGCTGCTGGGAGTTGTTATTGGGGGACGGGCCGCCCGCCTTGATGGCCTTACCGCCGACCGACCGTGAACAACCGGTCGCCACCATCAGCGCGATGATCAGAACGGCGACACCGCCACGCACGCCTCGGCTGCTCATTTCGCGTTCGCAATCGACTGACGGGCCAGTTCTTTGGCTATGTCGCACGGCGGCGGGAACGGCTTCTGGCTAAAGCTGATCGACCATTCGATGAAGTCGTCCTGGAATTGGATCCCGACCTCGCACAGCGAGTCGCCCAGGTTCGGTTCGTTGCCGACGGCGATGAAACCCCCGTGGCCGTTGATGTTGATGTCATCGACGCTCGCCCGCGACAGCTCCTCGGTCTTGCGTTCGCGACCGATCGGGCTGCCGCGGTACCAGGAGAAGGAGAAGTGCGGGCCGAGAATGCCGCCGCCCGCCAGCCACTGGCACCCAACGGAGTTCCGGGCGGTATTGATCAGTCCGTTTACCTTGGTCAGTTCCGCCACCGTCTGATCGCCGACGCCGCCGCATTGCGGGAACATCGGCCCGTGGTGACCGTCCCCGCTCCCAGGTTCGGTCGATGAAGTCGCGCCTGGTTTGTTGTCGCCGGAACTCGAGCACCCCGCAGAAATCAGGATCGTGGCCGACGCCGCGACGGCGAGCGCTGTCAGGTTACGACGCACCGATACTCTGCTTCTTCTCAGCCTGCTGCCGGTCCACACGATGCCCCACACGATGCACTGTAGCGGCAGCCCCGCGGGTCAACCACCGACGCGCCCGCTGAGCTGGCAATTCAATGCCGTTGCCGGATGCGGCGCGAGCGCGCAACCCTCCGGCGGTGCTCGGGACCGGGACCCCTGCCATATGCGACAGTTACCAAATGCTCCTGGCACTGCTGCGCCAGTACATCCGGCCGTACCGTCGGCTGGTCGCGGTGCTGACGGTGCTCCAGATAATCAGCACCCTGGCGACGCTGTACCTGCCCACGGTCAACGCGGCGATCATCGACGACGGCGTCGCCAAGGGCGATACCGCCGCCATCCTCAGCCTCGGCATGCTGATGCTCGCGGTCACGGGTGTACAGATGTTGTGTTCGGTCGGGGCGCTCTACGTCGGCTCGCGGACGGGGATGGGCTTCGGCCGCGACCTGCGCTGGGCGATGTTCGAACACGTCACCACCTTCTCCGAGCGCGACACCGCACGGTTCGGCGCACCGACGCTGCTGACCCGCAGCACCAACGACGTCCGGCAGATCCAATACCTGGTCCAGATGGGGGCCACGGTTCTGGTCACCGCGCCGATCATGTGTGTCGGCGGCATCTTCATGGCGATCCATCAGGAGGCCGCGCTGACGTGGCTGCTGCTGGTCAGCGTTCCGATCCTGGCCGTGACCAACTACTGGATCATGTCGCACATGCTGCCGCTTTTCCGCAGGATGCAGAGCCTGATCGACGGCATCAACCGGGTGATGCGCGACCAGCTTGCCGGCGTCCGCGTAGTGCGCGCGTTCACCCGCGAACGCTTCGAGCGCGACCGGTTTGCCCGAGCTAATGCGGCACTGTCGAACGCGTCGCTGAACGCCGGCAACTGGCAGGCGTTGATGCTGCCGGTGACCACACTGACCATCAACGTGTCCAGCGTCGCGCTGATCTGGTTCGGCGGGTTGCGCATCGATCGCGGCCAGATGCAGGTCGGCTCACTTACCGCGTTTCTGGCCTACTTCACCCAGATCCTGATGGCGGTGCTGATGGCGACGATGACGCTGGTCATCTTGCCCCGGGCGTCCGTGTGCGCCGAACGGATCACCGAGGTGCTGTCCACCCGCCCGGCGATCGGCGATCCGCCGAGCCCCAAATTTCCGCGCGACGGGATCACCGGAGTCGTGCGCGTGCAGAACGCCACCTTCACCTATCCTGGCGCGGATCGCCCAGTGCTGCAGGACATCTCGTTCACGGCGCTACCCGGCAGCACCACCGTTATCGTCGGTAGCACCGGCTCGGGAAAGTCGACGCTGATATCGCTGATCGCCCGGCTCAACGACGTGACAGCCGGCGCCGTCCTGGTCGACGACGTCGACGTCCGCGACTACCACACCGAGCGACTCTGGTCCGCGATCGGGCTGGTCCCCCAGCGCGGCTACCTCTTCTCCGGCACCGTCGAGGAAAACCTGCGTTACGGCAAGGTCGACGCGTCAGACGAGGAGATGTGGGACGCGCTGCGAATGGCGGCCGCCGAGGGATTCGTCCGGGCACACGACGACGGACTGCGCATGCGGGTCGCCCAGGGTGGAATCAACTTCTCCGGTGGGCAACGGCAGCGGCTTGCCATCGCCCGCGCGGTCATCCGCCGCCCGGCCATCTATCTGGTCGACGACGCGTTCTCCGCGCTCGACGTGCACACCGACGCGCAGGTGCGCGACTCGCTGCGCGCGATATCCGCGGGCGCCACCATCATCGCTGTCACGCAACGAATTTCGACCGCCGCCCAGGCGGATCAGGTGATCGTCGTCGACAACGGGATCATGGTCGGTTCGGGCACCCATGAATCGCTGCTGGCCGAGTGCCCCACCTACGCGGAATTCGCCGACTCGCAGTCCGTCGGCGCCGGGGTCGGGGACGCACAATGACGGCGGTGACCAGTAGGCCGACCCGGGGCGCCGCGCCGGCGCCGGCCGCGCGGTCCCGCGATTTCTGGGGTTCGGCGATGCGGCTGGTGAAACAGCTTGCGCCGCAACGAGGGCTGGCCACCGCGGTGATCTGCCTCGGCATCACCGGCACGGCGATCGGCGTCGTCGTTCCGCGAATCCTCGGCCATGCCACCGATCTGCTGTTCAACGGCGTGATCGGCCGCGGCCTCCCGGCCGGTATCACCAAAGCACAGGCCGTCGCTGCGGCCCGCGGCCGCGGCGACACGGGCTTTGCCGATCTGCTCTCGGGGATGAACGTGGTGCCGGGCAAAGGGGTGGACTTCGGCGCGGTGGCCAGCACGCTGGCGGTGGCGTTGACGCTGTATCTGGTTGCGTCGCTGCTGATTTGGATACAAGCGCGGC
>NZ_MBEM01000232.1:0-96413 GCF_001954045.1 Mycobacterium sp. SP-6446
GGCCGGGCGGGGCGGCTGGGCGTGCTCGTCGACCACCTCGTGGCGGGCTCGAAGGAGGCCCGCATCGCCGACGCGGTGCGGCGCGGGCCGGGCGGCCCGCACACGCTGGTCGTCGGGCACCCCTACGTCGACATATGGCAGGCGGTAAAGCCGCAGCGGCTCGCCCTGCAGGCGTGGCCGACGGTGCCGCGGCACGTCGAGTGGAAACACGGCGCCTGTGCGGCGCTCGGCTTGCCCCATGCCAGCCAGGCGGACATAGCCAACGCCTGGCGACGCATCCGTTCGCGGGTGCGGGACTGGAACGACCTGGAGCCGGCGTTGATCAGCCGCGTCGAAGAACTCATCGACTTCGTGACGCAGCCTGTCGGCCCGTAAAAGCCAGGTAAACCCCCCGCTTAACGACCGGCCGTTAGTTAGGCTACGCTAACTTGGAGCTCCCGATGGCGGGACAGGAACCGGGTGAATGCAGGGGATATACGGGGTTTTCATAGGCACGTTCCTCATCGGCCTGCGCGAAGGTCTGGAGGCGACGCTCATCGTGAGCATCGTTGGCGCCTTCCTCAAGCGCAACGGTCAGTCGACGCGCCCGATGTTCATCGGTGTCGGCCTGGCCGTGGCGATCAGCGTCGCGGTTGGCGTCGGCTTGGATCTGGTTTCGGCGACCCTGCCGCAGGCGCAACAAGAAATGATGGAGACGGTCATCAACGCCATCGCGGTGGTGTTCGTGACCTCGATGATCATCTGGATGAACCGCAATGCCCCGCGGCTCAAGGGCGAACTCGAGCGGGAGGCCCGTCAGGCGCTCAACCGGGGCGGCGCGCTGGCGCTGGTGGTCATGGCCTTTCTCGCCGTGCTCAAGGAGGGCTTCGAGACGTCGGTGTTCCTGCTGGCGGCCGCCGAGACGTCGCACGGCAACCGGTGGTTCTCCGTGCTGGGCGGCGCAGCCGGGATCGCGGTATCGATCGCGCTCGGCGTCGGCCTGTACTTCGGTGGTTTGAAACTCAATCTCGGCCGGTTCTTCCGTGTCACCGGGGTGTTTTTGGTGCTGATCGCCGCCGGATTGGTGATGGGGGGCCTGCGCACCGCGCACGAGGCCGGCTGGGTGACCATCGGCCAGCAACAGGTGTTCGACTTCTCGGCCTGGATGCCCAGCCAATCCATGCTGGGTGCGCTGATCACCGGGGTGTTCGGGCTGCCGCCCGATCCCCGGCTGATCGAGGTGCTCGGCTGGCTGCTCTATGCGGTCCCGGTGCTCGTCGTGTTCCTGTGGCCGGCCCGGCTCGCCGCCGCGCCCCGAATCCGGCGTCGCCTGCTGGCCGCCGCCGCCGCGGCCCTGCTCATCGCCGCGGCGCTGCTGGCGATCGCGATGCCCGCGGGGGGCTCCGCCGCCGGATCGCGGACCCGCGCCGTCACCGACCGTCTCGGTCACACCGCGAGCGTGTCGCTGCTGTCCAAACCCGACGGCCGTTCGCTGGCAATCACGGGCCAGGAACATCCCCGCAGCGTCGAACTCGCCGCGGCAGGCGTCCAAACCGTGGGCGGGGTCACGGTGCAGGCGTGGCAGGCGACGGTTCCCGCCGACCCCGGCCCCAGCCCCCCGACGGTCACACTGGAAGAGTTGTCGAGCCTGACCGGCGGGCGGCTGCCCGTGGGTGTGACACTGGCCCGTACCCCAGGCCCCTTCCGTGCGCAGTGGGCCGCCAGCACCGTGTATACGGTTCTGGCCCAAGGTGATTCGGTCGTTAGCGCCCAAGCGGCCAGCAATCGCACCGCCGTGCTCACCGGCGGCGGGCTCGCCGGCCCGAAGACCGTCAGCGTCGGCGCGCTGCCCACCGATTGGTCCACCGCCGGCGCCGAAGACCAGGCGATGGCGGCGCGCATCTCGGCCGCCGCGCGTGAGCGCGACGAGCGGCAACTCTGGAAAGTCTGGCTTCCGCTGGTGCTGGGCGCATTCGCGGTGGCGTGCGCGCTGGGCGCAATAGTTTCGGGACGCAGTGACCGCGCCGGAACCGAAGGGGAGAGGAGATCCATCGATGGTGAATCACACCGTCCGGGCACGGTGCCGGTCTCGTGAATTCTTGCTGACCGCACCGGCTTTGCTCGCCCTCGCGGCCTCGCTGTTCTTCGCGACCGCGTGTGGCCACTCGAGCGGCAGCTCGAGCCCCGCGAAACCGGGGCAACCTGGCGGCAAGAACGCGGTCAAGGTGACGATGGCCAACAATGGCGGCAAGGACGGCTGTGCGCTGGACACCACCAGCGTGCCCGCCGGGCCGGTCACCTTCACGGTGGTCAACACCGGCGCGCCGGGGATCACCGAAATGGAGTTACTCAGGGACCAGCGCATCGTGGGCGAAAAGGAAAACCTCGCTCCCGGCCTGGATCCGGTGTCGTTCACCATCACGCTGGACGGCGGCTCCTATCAGCTGTATTGCCCCGGCGCCAGCGCCGAATATCAAACCCTGACGGTGACGGGCCAAGCGCCGGCGACACCGACGGGGACGGTGGCAACCATCCTCAGCCAGGGCACCAAGGACTACGCCGCCTACATCGTCAGCCAGATCGGTCAACTCGGCGACGGCGTGAAGGCACTCGACGCCGCAGTGCAATCGGGCAACGTCGATGCCGCGAAAGCGGCGTACGCCAAGGCGCGACTGTTCTGGGAGCGATCGGAAGCCAGCGTGGAGGGCTTCGTCCTGCCGGGCTTTGCCGTCGGCGACAACGCCGGCAACCTCGACTATCTGATCGACATGCGTGAGTCGACCCCGGTCGACGCCAAAGTCGGATGGAAGGGCTTCCACGCCATCGAACGCGACCTGTGGCAGGGCGGCGCGATCACCCCGGGCACAAAGGCGTTCAGCACCGAATTGGTCGGCAACGTAAGCAAATTGAACACGACGGTCGCCACGCTCCAATACAAGCCCGAGGATTTGGCCAACGGCGCCAGCGACCTCATCGAAGAGGTGCAGAACACCAAGATCACCGGCGAGGAGGAGGCCTTCAGCCACATCGACCTGGTCGATTTCTCGGGCAACGTCGAAGGCGCTCAACAGGCCTACGCGTCGCTGCGGCCGGGTCTGGAGAAGATCGACGCCAATCTGGTCAACCAGATCGATCAGCAGTTCCAGGCGGTGCGCAACGTCTTGGACGGCTATCGCGACCCGTCCGCGTTGGGCGGCTATAGCACGTACACACCGGCGCTGCGGGCTGGCGACGCAACCAAACTCACCGCGGTGACCCAGCCGCTGCACCAGAGCTTGTCCACCGTCGCCCAAAAAGTCGTCTCGGCGGGCTGACCATGGCGGACGACGAGCAAGCCGAATCCGCCTCCGCGGCGGGCAGTGACGTGGAGTCGCCGGTGGACAACAGCGGCGTATCGCGCCGGCGGATGCTGGGCGGCGCCATGTTGGCCGGGCTCACCGGCACCGCGGTCGGCGCTGTCGGCGGCGGGTTCGCCGGCTACGCGACCGCGGCCACGCAGCGCGACGACGACAACGACACCGTCGACCTACGCCGCAGCTATCCCTTCTACGGCCAGGCTCACCAAGGCGGAATCGCCACGCTCCCACAGCGTTACGCGGTGTTCATGTCCTTCTCATTGGCCGACAGCGCCAGCCGTCGAGATCTGCAAAGCCTGCTGGCGCGCTGGTCGGCCGCCGCGGCGGTCCTGCAGCAGGGCAATCCCGTCGGCACCGTGCAGCCCCAGGTCGAGGTGCAGCCGCCCACCGACACCGGGGAGGCGTTCGGGCTCAGCCCGGCCAGCCTCACCGTCACCGTCGGCTTGGGGCCGTCCCTGTTCGGGGAACGCTTCGGGCTGGCCACGCGGCGTCCCGCCGTGTTCACCGACCTGCCCCCGCTCAACGGCGACAACCTGGATCCCCGCCTGCATGGGGGCGACCTGTCAGTGCAAGCCTGCGCCGACGACCCGCAGGTCTGCTACCACGCCGTGCGCAACCTCGCCCGCCTCGGGCGCAACATCGTGTCGCCGTTCTGGGCGGTGCTGGGGTTCGGACGAGCCTCGGCCGGCCCCGGCCAGCACACGCCGCGAAACCTGTTGGGATTCAAGGACGGTACTCGCAACATTACCACCCAGGCGGAGTACGACCGGTTCGTCTGGGTGGACAACAGCGACCAGGCCTGGATGAACGGGGGAACGTATCAGGTCGTCCGCAAAATCCGGATGCTGATGGAGACCTGGGACGTCGACCGCGTCGGTAATCAGCAGAAGATCTTCGGCCGTACCAAGGAGGAGGGCGCGCCGCTCAGCGGCAAGACCGAGTTCGACACGCCGAATTTCAGCGCCAAGGGCGCCGACGGCGATCCGCTCATCGACCCGCGGTCGCACATCGGTCTGGCCGCCCGGGAAAACAACGACGGCATCATGATCCGCCGGCGGTCCTACAACTACACCGACGGCCTCGACGCCAACGGCCAACTCAACGCCGGTTTGTTGTTCGTCTCCTATCAGAACGATCCACAGCATTTCATCCGGCTACAGAACCGTCTCGGGGCCAACGACCTTCTCAACGAGTACATCCGCCACATCGGCTCGGCGATCTTCGCGGTGCCACCGGCGCCCGCCGAAGGGCACTACATCGCCCAAAGCCTGTTCAGCTGAACAACATTCACGGCTGCAGCAGGAAGTCGACGACGATCGCAGCCATGTCGCCGATGGCATCGCGCCGCACGACTTCGAAACCGTGAGTGCTCAGCGTGGGCAGGCACAGCAGCCCCGCTCGCGGTGTCAGCCCGTTGGCCTTCGCGTGGGAGGCGTCCGATTCGAATGCGCCCAGCGCGGCCGCCTGGGGCTCCAGTTCCCGGTCGGCGGCGATCCTCATCAGCCGGTCGGCAACGTCCTTGTCGTAAACACACAAGGCATCGCTGTATCCGACGATCGGACCGCCGGCGACGCTCGTCCCGTACTCCTGCTCGGTAGGCCCGACCTCGAGGGCGAGTGTGAGGGTGCCGGGCAGTGACGCGCTGGCGTAGGAGCCGCCCACGCCACCGATCTCCTCGTTGGTGGTGAACACGAGATAGGCGTCGTGGGCGGGTCGTTGGCTGCGATCGCGCAGCAGGCGGGCGGCGTGCAGCAGGGCGGTGACCGCGGCGCGGTCGTCGAGGAAGTAGCAACCGACGTAGTCCCCGATCTCGACCAGCGTCCTCTTGCTTCGCTCCACGCACACGCGGGTGCCGGCGTGCACCCCCGCGGCATCCAGCTCATCGGGACTGCGCCCGGTGAAGATGTACACGTGCTGCCAGTCGAGTGCCTTGTCGCCTTGATCGGGTTTGGTCTCCCAGATCCGCGGGCTCTCCTTCGTGGTGTGCTCGGACCCGAGCGTCAGCACCGCGGTGAACGTCTCGTGGTCGCCGAGCACGGCGACCGGGCCAAGCCCGAAGTTGCCGGGATACATCGTCCCCAATTGCGTCACGTGCAGCGTGCCGTCGGACTCGATGCGCTTGACGATCATGGACAACTCGTCCATGTGCGCCATGACCCGCGTCGCGGTGCCCGGCCCCGCCGTCGTGGCGGTCCGGTGTGCCGCGCCTTCGGGGAGGCCCTCGGTGGCGGCGAGGTAGCCGACCAGGTTGCCGGCGTCATCGGTCCACATGTCGTCGACGACGGGGCGGAGTTCGCGGGCGCACACCTCGCGCACCGCGTCTTCCTGCCCGCACGGCCCGTAGGTCCACAACAGCTCCTGCAACAGGCCGTCGGTGGACTGCTCGCGGTGTTCCATCCGGTTCCCCTCGTGTCACTGGCAACGGTATCGGCCACGGAAGCCCTTTGTCCCCGTCGTTGAGGACTAAAGCCTCACGCCCGGCACCTACTTCGGTCTATAGCGTCGCTCGTGACGAGAGGAGCACGAAATGTCCGCACCCGTGAAACCGCGCGGCATCGTCGTCGCGGTCGACGGTTCACCCGCATCGAACGCCGCCGCGTGCTGGGCGGCCCGTGACGCCGCGCTAAGGAATGTTTCCCTGACGTTGGTGCATGCGGTGGTGACGCCCACCGTGAGCTGGCCGCCGGTTCCATACCCCGAGTCGTTGGCCGTGGGGCTGGAGGACGAGGGCAAAAGGGCCGTCATGCACGCGGCCAAAATCGCCGAAGATTCGATGCCCGCGGACCGCAAGGTCACGATCAACCGGGAGTTGGTGTATTCGGCCCCGGTGCCCGCGCTGATCAAGATGTCGGATGAGGCGGAGATGGTCGTCGTGGGCAATTCCGGGCGCGGATTGCTGGCCCGCGGCGTGCTCGGATCGGTCAGTTCGGCCGTGGTTCGCCACGCGAATTGTCCCGTCGCGGTTATCCGCGACGAAGATCAGTTGATGCCTGACCCCCAGCACGCCCCCGTGCTGGTGGGCATCGACGGCTCGCCGGCCTCGGAACTCGCGACGGCGATCGCGTTCGACGAGGCGTCTCGCCGGGGCGTCGACCTGATGGCCCTGCAGGCATGGAGCGACGTTGCCGTGTTGGACGTCGCCGGAATGGATTGGGCGAGCGTGGAAGCCGAGGCGGAACGCAGCCTCGCCGAAAACCTGGCCGGTTGGCAGGAACGCTATCCCGACGTGGCGGTGCACCGGCTGGTGGTGCGTGACCGGCCGGCGCGACAACTCGTTGAGAAGTCGGAATCCGCTCAGCTTGTGGTCGTGGGTAGCCACGGCCGCGGCGGATTGGCCGGCATGCTGGGCTCGGTCAGCAACGCAGTCCTGCATTCGGTTCGGAGGCCCTTGATCGTCGCCCGACCGTCGTGAGCGTCCATGCGCACAGCGCGGCAACGTCACGCCCGGCGCGCATGACCGTTCGGTCGGGACGGACGATGGCCGCGGTGGCATGCCCACGCCGCAGCCACGTCGCGAGCACGCCGCCGGGTTGAGCGATCACCACCGCGACCCCGCGTTGCCGCAGCGACGCTGCTACCTGATCGCCCGGCGGAGCGGACGCGATCATGCCAAAACCGGCACCAACGGCGTCGTCGAGCCGATGACCATCGGGCAGAACGGGATTCGGGCACAGCGTGCCGGCCAGCTCGCCCGGCCGGCGAGCCTTGCGCACCAGGGCGGATGAGTGCAATGCCGGCGTGGTGGAGTCGACGACCTTCTCGCGCAGACCCGGGACTAGCCGCAGCCGGGGTAACACCATGCGACGCACCAGGTTGCCCAGCCGCCCGCCGCCGGTCATCGATCGACCGACGGTGAGCGCCAGCCGAATCATGGCCCGGGCGTGCGGTTTACGCTCCTGTTCGTAGCTGTCCAGGACGTCCGCCGCGAGCGTGCCGTTTACGACCCCGGCGATCTTCCAAGCGAGGTTCATGGCATCTCGCAACCCCGCGCCCATGCCCTGGCCGATGAATGGGGGAGTGAGGTGTGCCGCGTCGCCCAGGATGAAGATGTTGCCGCGGCGCCACCGATCGGCAATTTGGGCGCGGAAGGTGTACTCGGTGATGCGCAGCAGGGTCAGGTCGCCGTCGTCGACGTCGGCGGTCCAGGGCGCGATCAGTGGCCGCAACGTCTTCACGGTGTCGAAGTCCTCAGCGCTTTCGCCGGATAGCAACTGGAACTCCCAGCGGTACCGCGCCGTCCCGATGCGCATGTATGTTCCCGCGCGAACCGGGTCGCAGACTTGATGCACGCCCTCCCACTGGTGCAGGTCGGCCGCGGCGGCGACGTCGGCGACGAGCCAGCGCTGTTCGAACTTCAAATCGCGCACGACCGAGCCGATCTGGGCCCGCACCATGCTGTTGGCGCCGTCGCAGCCCAGCAGATACGCGGCGTCGACGTGGTGAACCTGGCCATCGGAGCGGTCGGCGAACGTGACCCGCACGTACTTTCCGTTGTCCGTCACTTCGGTCACTTCGGTGTCGCCGCGCAATTGCGCGTTCGGAAACCGCTCGAGGTTTGCCCGCAGCAGGGCCTCCAACTCGGGCTGGTCGAACATGTTGGCCTGCGGGAAGCCGTTGCGGCTACGCGACGTGTCGCGGTTGAACTCGGCGAGCACCCTGAATCGATTGTCCAGCAATCGCAGCCCCAGCGTGGGCCGTGAAATCGCCGCGAACTCGTCAGCAATCCCCAAACGGGCTATGACTCGGTAGATTTCGTCGTCCAGGTGCACGGCGCGGGGTTGCGGGTATACGCCAGGCCAGCGGTCCAGGACGAGGCATTCCACGCCGTATTGCGCCAGCAGCGTGGCGGCGGTGACGCCGGTCGGCCCGGCGCCGACGATGACAACCGGAACGTGCCGAACGGCCTTGTCGGTCACGCGAATCGAACAGCGCTGCGCTGCGTCCCGAGGTCGATCGCCCCGTCATCGGTGGACACGGACGCCTCCACGATGTCGCCGTGCCCCAGATATTTCGGGTTGCCGGCCTGACGTTTGAAAAATGCCTTCCACTTGATCGCGGGCGGCAACAAGTTTCCGATGATCTCCACCGGCTTGGGCGGGGCACTCAGCGCGGTGCCGACTGGCGTGCCGGTGAGGATGAGGTCGCCGGCGGCGAGCTCCTGAAATTGGGTGAGCGACTGCAGCGCCTGCAGTGGTCGATACAGCATGTCCCCGTCGACGAGGGCGTTCTGCCGCTCCTCGCCGCTGACGCTCAGGCGCAGCCGCAGCTCGCCGAACCGGTTGAGCTCGTCGGCGGTCAGTAGCACCAACTCCGGCCCGACCGGGGTGAACGTCGGATAGGACTTGGCTTCGTAGAACTGCGTCTGCGGAAGCTGAATGTCGCGGGCGGAAACGTCGTTGGTCACAACCAGTCCGGCGATGAATTCGGCGAGGTTGGCCTCGGAAATAGTTGTGCCGACCGGGATTGCGCGCCCGATCACCAGCCCGATCTCCACCTCGTAGTCGAGCAGCTTCACGTGTGCTGGTTTCACGATGTCGTCGAACGGCCCGTTGATCGACGCCGATGCCTTGCGAAAGAAGGTCAGCGGAACCGTCGCCGGGTCCATGCCCGCATCCTTGACATGCGACGCAAAGTTGGTCATCTGGGCCACAACTCGGCAGGGCCTGGTCACCGGCGAGATCAGCTTGAGGCTGTCGACGGCGACTGTGTCCGCGCTGGCGGCGGCCGCATCGATCGCGGCGCGGTCGGCCAGCAGCTGCGCGGTCGTGGTCGCGGCGGTGTCGATTTTCACCGCGCCGTTCGGCGTTTTGCGCCACCACGCGTCGGCGGTGTGCAGGACGGCGACGGTCATGAGGTGGGTACTTTCAGGAGGCCAAAGAGGCGATTGACGTCGAACTCGTTGCTGTCGCGAAGCGCGGAGAACATCGAAACCAGTTCGTGGCGAGCCGATTTGATCCCGGTCCCGAGGAAATCTCGGCTCACTGGCGGGCCCCACTGGGCCAATCCGGACGCGGTGAAGGGCGCCCACCCCGGTTCGAGGGTGTTGTCGAACATGTCGCCGTCGGCGAAGTGCTCGACCAGGAAGCCGTCGGGATCGCGCCAGTAGTCGAAGATCTGGCTCCCCTGGATGTGCCTGCCGATGCCCCAGGACCGGAAATAGCCGCGCTCCCTGAGGTATTCGCCGCCGGCCGCCAGGGCGTCGAGGTCGCTGACTTGGTAGGCCGAGTGCACGTAGCGGTTGGCCGGACCCAGCGCAAGCGCCAGCGTGTGGTGATCGGCCGGTATGGAACCCCGGTCGCAGCGGATGAAGCTCATGGCCGGCCCGCGTCCGCGTTGGCCGGGGAAGAACAGGAAGTCGCTAACGATCATGCCGAGGTTGTCCAGATACCAGTTCAACGTCTGGAGGTACTTGGTCGACTGCACCACCAGATGACCCAGGCGCTGCACCCGAGCGGGAACCCGCGGGGGGCGTTGACCGGCGTTGGTGCGCTGCACGTCGTGCCCGAAGTTGAACACGTGCGGCGGCTGGCCGACGAGCTCCGGTAGTTCGTGCATGCCTGCGACGACCCGCACGGGCATGCCGCTGGGATCGATGAGGTCGACGGACACCCCGCCGATGCTTTCCGGCAGCGGCCGCGCGGGGGCGCCGGATTTGTCGGCCAGCCGCAGCACGTCGGCCTCGTCGAGGGCCCGAAACGCCGCGCCGGTGAATCGCGTCCGCTGCCCACGGCGCACGACCACACACGGTGCGCCCGCATCGGTGCCGCGCAGCTGAACCTCGTCAGGACCGGCGTGTACGGAGTGAAAGCCGAAGGCCCGCGCGAACGCCTCGGCGCGCGTCAGGTCGGGCTTCTCGAATTCCAGCCACGCAATGTCGGCGATTTTGATCACCGGGTTGCGCGAGCGGCCGGGGTGTTCGCCGGGTAGTGCGCCCTGCTCACTGTGCAGGTCCCGGTGGGCGCCTTGCGTCTGCATCATTGACCATCCTTTAACTGACGAAATCGTCACATACGAGTCAATGTTCAGTCAAGACTTCTGACGAAATCCTCAAAAGTGATGCATACTTCTACCCATGAGCGCGATGCCCGACGATTCCGAGTCGCCCAATCGCCTGGAGCGGCGTAAGCAACGCACCAGGGCGGCGCTGGTCAAGGCCGCGCAGCGGTTCATCGCCGAAGGGCGGGTCAACGTGCCGGTCTTGGAGATCACCCAGGCCGCCGACGTCGGCATGGGTTCCTTCTACAACCACTTCGACAGCAAGGAGCAGCTGTTCGACGCCGCAGTCGCCGACGTACTCGACGCACATGGGGCGATGCTGGACCGGCTCACCGCGTCGATCGACGACCCCGCCGAAACATTCGCCGCCAGCTTCCGGCTGACCGGGCGGCTCTTCCGTCAGCGCCCTCAGGAGAGCGAGATCTTGTTGGCCAGCGTGCCGGCACTGTTGTCGTCTGATCGCGGCCTGGCGCCGCGGGCATTACGCGACATCAAAGCCGGCGTCGACGCGGGCAGGTTCCACATCGACGATCCCGAACTGGCCCTCGCCATGGCCGGCGGCGCACTGCTCGGACTTGGAAAACTGTTGCGTGACGACCCGGAACGTGACGACGCACGTGCCGCCGACACGGTTACCGAAAATGTGCTGCGCCTCTTCGGGTTGAGCGCCAAGGAGGCGCGCGCCGTGTGCCAACGCCCGCTGCCCGAGGACACGTTCGCCGAGGCCTAGCGAGCGGAATCCACCGACTGCAGTCCGACTTTCGCGGGTCGAAGCGCGACCAGGGTGACCCCGACGGCGAAGATCAGCGCGGTCACCCACGGCAGGTGCCCATCGGGGGCGAAACCCTGCGCCGCGACGAACGCCAGGCCATATGCGGCCATGGCGGCACCGGCCAGCATGATCGGTTCGCCGCCTCGATCCGGAAGCGGTATCCCGAATGTCGGGAGCGGGGCGGCGAAAAGCCGCCGTCCCCACCACAGCAGCACCAGCTCGACGGCGGTCACCAGGCCGAGGATGACCACCCATTCCAACCGGGCGAGCCACCAGTCGGCCGTTCCTTCGGGCGGCTGCGGCAACAGTCCGGTCGGATAGCCGACGACCGCGACGATCACGACGGGGATCATGTGCCACAGGTACAGCGCCATCACATTGTTGTTGGCTATCGACAGCACGCGGCGGACAGGGCCGGCGCGCAACGCCCGATTGAGCACGGGCGCAAGGGCCATTGCCACGCCCGTCTGCGCGCAGCCGAACGCGAGCAGCGCCACGGTGGGCGGCGTCGTATTGTCGATGGTCTGCCCGGGAACGCCGATCATGCTCACCGGATAAAGTTTCAGCAAAATCAGCAGGGCGAGCGCGACCGCCGACCCGGCTCCGAGCGCCGCGGCTCCGCGAGTGCTCAATTGCCGGGCGTGCCAACTGATTCCAAGTTGGTACAGCGCTCCCCAAGCCAACAGGTAGTTGAGCCAGCCGACGTACGGTATGTGACCGCCGATCGATATGGCGTCCACCGCCGCGATTCCCACCGCGAGTGCCGCCGGTACCCGAAGACCCCAACGGCGTTGTGCCGCAATGGCAATCGGCGTCAGCGAGACCACTATCACGTACACAGCGAGGAACCACAAATGCATGGCCACCGCCCAGCCCGCGTATTCCAGCACGGAGCCCGCGACGTGGTTGGCGTCCGCGACCACGACGATCGCCGACACCAGCGCGGCATAGATCGCCGTCGGCCCCAGAACCCGGGCCAGCCGGTGCCTAAGCCAGATCGGACGGGGCATACCGTCGGAGTCGTGGCGATGCGCCCAGGACACCGCGCCGGCGTAGCCGGCCGCCAGGAAGAACGTCGGGACCGCCTGGAACGGCCAGGTCAGCCACTGCGTCCAGGGCATGTCGACGAGTGGGTTCTGCCGGCCGAACTGCCCGTCGTGGTAGGTCACCGATCCGGCCAGCCAGTGCCCGAGCACAATCAGGACGACGCCGGAGACCCGGTAGAAATCCACCGCCAGGTTGCGGGTGGGTCGCGCGGTGTTTGCGTGGTCCATCAGATCGCGGGAAGCTCGACGCGGTGCACAGCGCCACGGTACCCGGCCGAATGACAGGAGAATGTGTGGAACAGGCTCAGCTCGGCGACTTGCGGGTCGGCCGTATCGGGTTGGGTGCGATGGGCATGTCCGCCGCCTATTCGATCGGGGGCTTTGACGACGCCGAGTCCATCCGGACGATTCACCGCGCCATCGATCTCGGCGTCACACTGATCGACACCGCCGAGGTCTACGGCCCTTACGTCAACGAGGAACTCGTCGCACGCGGGCTGTCGGGCAGGCGAGATCAAGTTGTGCTGGCCACCAAGTTCGGCCTGATCTCGCACACCGGCCGCGACGGCCTGGACAGCAGCCCCGCCAATATCCGCATCGCCGTGGATGGTTCCCTGCAACGGCTGGGGACCGACCACATCGACCTGTACTACCAACACCGCCTCGATCGCGGCACCCCGATCGAAGACACGATCGGTGCGTTGGCCGAGCTGGTGACCGCCGGAAAGATCCGGTACATCGGGCTTTCCGAAGTCGGCGTGAACACCATCCGCCGCGCGCACGCCGTGCATCCCCTGACCGCCGTGCAATCCGAATATTCGCTGTGGACCCGCGACCCCGAAGAGGGAGTGCTCGACGTCCTGCGCGAACTGGGCATCGGATTCGTCGCGTACTCGCCGCTGGGCCGCGGCTTCCTCACCGGCGCGATCCGCTCCACCGAGGAGCTGCCCGACAGCGACTACCGCAAGACCAACCCCCGATTCTTCGACGAGAATTTCCAGCACAACCTCAACAGCGCCGACGAGTTGCGCGATATCAGCGCCGACGTCGGCGCCACTCCGGCTCAGGTCGCATTGGCCTGGCTGCTCGCGAAAGGCCCCGACATCGTGCCGATTCCGGGGACCAAACGGGTGGCACGTCTCGAGGAGAACGCCGCCGCGGACACGGTCGAGCTCGCCCCCGACCAGCTGGCCAGGCTCGATCGACTAACACCGGCCGTCGGCGGTCACCACGCCGAGGCGCAGATGGGCTGGATCGACCGCTAGTGGGTGGCGACAAGAAGCTGGTGATCGGCGCCAGCGGTTTCTGGGGTCGCATGTCACTCGGCAGCTTGTCACCGCCGGCGCGGACGCGCGAGTCATGTTGCGCCGCACCAGCTCTACCAAAGGCATCGCCGGATGCGGCCGCCGCATTTTTCGCTTCGCGACTAACATGTCCCCACGGGTATCGATGCGCGGGGGACCGACAATGTGCCCGCCTTCACAGCGACAACTCCATCGGTGATGCAGGTTGTCGCTGTGAGGTGGGCACGACAAATGGTGGCGCCCCGGGGAAACCAGTGTGGTAGGCGTGGTAGAGGTTTGGTGACCGGCATCAGAAAGGCATGGCAATATGGCGGACTCTCCCTCCAAACTGATCGACGCCAGAATCGAGGAACTCGGTGACTGGCGGGGTGAAACCCTCGCCCACATCAGAAAATTGATCAAGCAGGCCGATCCCGACGTCGTCGAGGAGTGGAAGTGGCGCGGCGTCCCGGTTTGGTATCACGACGGGATGATCTGCACCGGTGAGACGTACAAGAACGTCGTGAAGATGACCTTCGCCAAGGGCGCCTCGCTGCCGGATCCCGCGGGCCTCTTCAACTCCAGCCTCGACGGCAACACCCGGCGCGCGATCGACTTCCATGAGGGCGACAAGGTCGACGACAAGGCGTTGACGGCACTGATCCGTGCCGCGGTAGACCTGAACACGGCGTAGCCGGCCTGTACAGCCCTGCACCCGTGCTGTACAGTCGCTCAGCACCAATGCTCGATTGAGAGGCCACGCCGCTGACTTCCGAGTCCGTCGAAGAATTTCGGAGCCGGGCCAGGACCTGGCTGGCCGAGAACATGCCGCGCCTCGACCCGGGCGAGGCGGCGCTTCTCGAGCGTGACGCAGAGAAATCCTGGCGGCGAGCCCGGGAGCTGCAAAAGACCTTGTACGACGGGGGATTCGCCGGAATCTGTTTCCCCCGGGAGTATGGCGGGCTCGGACTGAGCTACCAGTACAAGAAGGCATTCGACGCCGAGTCACTGGCGTACGAGATCCCGATCCTGCTTAACGTGCCGTCGTTCGCCATTTGCTGCGCGACGATCCTCGACATGGGAAGCGAGGAACAGAAGCTCGCCCACATCCCAGCGGCGCTGCGAGGCGACGAGGTTCTCGTGCAGTTGCTATCGGAACCTAGCGGCGGCTCGGACCTGGCGGGCGTGATCACCCGCGCCGAGCGGCGCGACGGTAGATGGATCATCAACGGCGCCAAGACCTGGAGCACCTGGGCATTCGCCGCCGACTACGGCCTGTGCCTGGCCCGTACCGATTGGGACGTACCCAAGCACGACGGGCTGACGATGTTCCTGGTGCCGCTTAAACATCCCGGGATAACCATCAACCGCATCCGCCAGGTCAACGGATCGGTGGAATTCTGCGAGGAGTTTCTCGACGACGTCGACGTCGGCGACGACGCCGTCGTCGGGGAGCCGGGCAAAGGATGGGAGGTGGCGTCGCGCCAGCTTTACCACGAGCGCAGAACCATGGGCGACGGTTCGGAGTACACCACCGGGCCGGGAATCGCTGAGGCCGAAGATGTTTCGATCGACCTGATGTCGTTGGTCGACAGGACCAATCAGGGCGACAGCGAACGCGTCAAGGAGATGGTCGGCCGGGCCCTTGTCCACCGGGCTGTGCACGGTCAGCTCAGTGAGCACGTTTTCCACGCCGTGGCCGATGGATCCCTGCCCGCGGCCGCCGGGTCGATCATCAGGCTCTACATGGCCGAGGTTCACAATGTCGAGACCGACACCGCCCACTCGGTCGCGGGTTCGTCGGGCGCGGTCGAGGACGAGGCTCAGCTGCTCGACGTCGGCACGCGCTACCTGGGCCGTCAGATCGCCAGCATCGGCGGCGGCACCACCGAGATGGCGCGCAACGTGATCGGCGAGCGGGTCTTGAACTTTCCGCGCGAGTACGCAGCCGATCGCGGTGTCCCGTTCAAACAGGTGCGGCGGAGCAAAGCTTAGGAAGGCAAGCGACTGTGAGCGACCAACTTCGCGACATCCGAGAGTTGACCAACGACACCGATGCATACCGCGACGAGCTGTACCGCCGCTGGACCGGCCTGCTCAGCTACCGCTACATCGGGCGCAACCACTCGTCGATGAACGTGGGTGAGACCGATGACACCGTGACCATCCGCCGCGACATGCGCAACGATGCCGGTGGAATCATGGTTGCGCCGCTTGCCATTTCGTCACCGGAGGGGTGCCAGACCGACATGGTCGCGGTGCCCAACCCGGTCATCGCGTCGGTACAGATCATCGATCCCGGTTACGACGTGACGAGAATCGAGATCGTCGGCTCCGGCATCGTGCATCAGGGCCGGACCATGGGCTACGGGCGCTGCAAGATCGTCGACGCCGACAACCCAGACCGGGTGATCGCGTTCAACGAGGGACAGGGAGCGATCATCGGCGTACCGCCCGAAGGCCTGGACAAGATGGATGTCTCGGGCACCGAGCTGGTCGTCGAGGACTCGCCCGACCTACCGCCGCTGTGGCAAGCCTTCGGCGCCAGCAAGCGCGACGACGGTCACTGGGTGCTGCCCGCGCTCAGTGCCGAGCTCGCCTCACCGGACGCCGCCCTGCACATCGGGCCCCAGCACGTCGTCCTCGAGACCGCGGCGACCGACCTCGCCGCGGACATCGCCGGAACACGCAAGGTTCAGGTAATCAGCTGGCACGTCATGTTCATGTCACGCGGCAAGGTCGGCCCGTTCCGGGTGCAGGGCACCGCGCACGTCGGGGGACCGGGACGCATCGGCGTGCGCATGCTTCTGCACGACGAAGGAAACGCCGACAAGGCCATTACCTCCGCCGCGGCAGTCTTCGACATCGTGAACTGACCCAGCGGGGCGCGGTAGTGTCCCAGCATGCACGGGTTCGGCTTCGCCACGCTGGCGTTGTTGACCGCCGTGGGCTTTGCCGGTCCACTGCTGGCGTCACTGTCGCACTTGCGAATTCCGGTCGTCATCGGTGAGCTGATCGCGGGCCTCGTCTTGGGCAAGACCGGTTTCGGCGTCCTTAATGCCGCCAACCCGACGTTTCAGTTGTTCGCGAATATCGGCTTCGCTCTGGTGATGTTCGTCGTGGGCACCCATGTTCCGATCCGCGACCCCGACATGCGCCCGGCGGTGCCGCGGGCGCTGGCGCGGGCGGCTCTCGTCGGTGCGGTTGCCGCAGCGCTCGGCGTGGGGATAGCGGCCGTGTTCGGCACCGGTCACGCGGCGCTCTATGCGGTTCTGATGGCTTCGTCGTCAGCGGCGCTCGCCTTGCCGGTGATCGACTCGCTGCGGTTGCGGGGGCCCCACGTGCTGTCCGTGACTGTGCAGATCGCGATCGCGGATGCCGCGTGTATCGTGTTGCTGCCCTTGGTGATCGACGTCCGTCGAGCGCCAACGGCGGCGCTGGGTGGACTCGCCATCGCGGGGTGTGCGGTGCTGCTCTTTGTGCTGCTGCGCGCGGTCGACCGCCGGGGCTGGCGCACGCGCATGCACGACTATTCCGAGAAATCTCGGTTCGCGCTGGAATTGCGGACCAACCTGATCCTGCTGTTCGCGTTGGCGGCGCTGGCCGCCGGCACCCATGTGTCGATCATGCTCGCAGGTTTCGCGTTGGGGTTGGTGATCGCCTCGGTCGGCGAGCCGCATCGACTGGCGCGTCAGCTTTTCGGCATCACCGAGGGTTTCTTCAGCCCGCTGTTCTTCGTTTGGCTGGGCGCCTCGTTGCAGGTGCGCGAGCTGGGCGCGCACCCGAAACTGATCTTGCTGGGCGTAGGTCTCGGGTTGGGGGCCGTGATCGCGCACTGCGCCGGAAGGCTGCTCGGCCAGCCGGTGACACTCGCGGTGATGTCGGCGGCGCAGCTCGGCGTACCGGTGGCCGCGGCAACCATCGGTACGGAGGAACACCTCCTCGTCGCCGGGGAAGCGTCGGCATTGATGTTCGGTGCGCTGCTGACGATCGCCTCCACCTCGATCGCGGGTGCGTTGGCGGCACGCCGCCAGAGCGAGCAGCGGGGCCTAAAGACCCTTCCGAAAAGCGCAGAGCAGGCATAACGTCATGTCCTGAATAGGCCGATCGGAATCGGCCTCGAGGAGTGCGAAATGTCGGAGGGCACAGCAAAGCACGGAATCTTGGTCTGCGTCGACGGATCTGCGGCCTCGCACGCCGCCACGGCTTGGGCCACCCGCGAGGCCATCCTCCGCCAGTTGCCGATCACGGTCATGCACGTTGTCCCTCCCGTGGTCGTCGGATGGCCCGTCGGACAAATGTATGCGGACATGACCGAGTGGCAGCAGGAAAACGGCCAGCATGTCATCGATGAGGCCCGCAAAACGTTGAGCGCGAACGCCCGAGGGGCTGCGGCGCCCCAGATCCACACGCAGATCGTGTATTCCAGTGTCCTACCCGCGCTGATCGATGCTTCGACGGATGCCTCGATGATCGTCGTCGGCAGCCAGGGCATGGGCGCGCTGGGCCGCCTGCTGCTGGGCTCGGTCACTGCCGGTCTGATTCATCATGCCCGTTGCCCGGTCGCGGTCATCCACACCGATGACGGTGCGGTTCCCGATTCGAATGCACCCGTGCTACTGGGTGTCGACGGGTCGCCCGCTTCGGAAGCGGCGACTGCGTTGGCCTTTGACGAGGCCTCCCGACGGGGTGTCGAGCTGGTCGCGCTGCATGCGTGGAGCGACGTCGGGGTGTTTCCGATGCTCGGGATGGACTGGCGCGACAGCGAAGCGAAGGGGCAGGAGGTGCTCGCCGAACGTCTCGCGGGCTGGCAAGAACGATATCCGGACGTGAGCGTGAAGCGATTGCTCTTCTGCGACAAGCCTTCCCGGTGGTTGCTTCAGGAGTCCGAGAACGCTCAGCTGGTGGTGGTGGGTAGCCACGGCCGCGGCGGGTTCCGGGGCATGCTGCTGGGCTCGGTAAGTTCCGCGGTCGCCCAATCGGCAAGAGTTCCGGTGATTGTCGTCCGCGACAATGCGAGGGCCTTTAGTCCCTTACATTGATGCTGTTCGGCAGGCGCAAGCCCCGCCGCTGTTGGCCTAGCATTCTGTTCATGACCTACGTGATCGGCAAAGCGTGCGTCGATGAGATGGACAAATCCTGTGTTCAGGAATGCCCCGTCGACTGCATCTACGAGGGCGCGCGAACGATGTACATCAACCCCGACGAGTGCGTCGACTGCGGCGCCTGCAAACCGGTATGTCGCGTGGGAGCGATCTACTGGGAGGGCGATCTGCCCGATGACGAGCGGCAGCACCTGGAGGACAATGCCGCGTTTTTCACCGAACCGCTCGCCGGCCGGGACGGCCCATTGGGTTCCCCGGACGGCGCAACCAAGGTGGGGCCGACGGGCGTTGACACGCCGTTGATCGCCGCCATGCCGAAGATGCGCTAAACCGCGTGCAGGAGCGCCATAAACCCAAAGTCCATGTGCAGCTGTTGGTGGCAGTGCAGCAAGGACAGGCCGGGCTGGTTGGCGGTGAAGTCGATATCGATGCCTTGATAGCCGCCAACCATGGCGACGTCTTTGTGCAGCCCTGCGGTGGTCGTCCCGGCGGTGTTGGTGATTTCGAAGGTGTGCCGGTGCAGGTGGATGGGGTGCACGTCGTCGGTGCCGTTGCGTAGCCGCAGCCGGTATCGTGCACCGAGCTTAAGCTCGAATTGCGGTGTGCCCGTGCGCATATCGAACGGTGCGCCATTGAGTGTCCACACGTTGAATCCGTCGCGGTCCGCGTTGCGTTTGCCGATCAGCAGCTCGATCGTGTGGTCGGGTGGGGCCGCCGTCGCATCGGGCTGGGTGAAGAGCCGATAGTCCCATGTGAACGGAGCCGGCGGCACCCATTGGGGGTCGCCGGTGCTGCCCGCGTATTCGACGACGGTGCCCATGCCGTTGCCGCGGTCGTCGTCGGACAGGTCACCAAGCACCCATTTTCCAGGGTTGCTCATGGTCACAATTGCCGAGACCCGTTCCGCTGCGCCGAGCCACAGTACCGGAACCGCAACCGATTTGGGGACGGGGTTGCCGTCGAGGGCCACGACGTTGAACGTATGCCCGGGCAGCGCGAGGCTGCGGTTTTCGGTGGCGCTGGCGTTGAGCACATGCAGCAGCACTCGTTGGCCCTGCGTGACTCTGATCGGTTCGCCGTGGCCGAGCATGCGGCCATTGATCGCGAACGCGCGATAGCCAACTTCGAATCCATGCGGTTTTCCGGACGCCAGGGACGCGGCCATCTGCGCCTCGCCCTTGTCGCGCAGCTCTGGGATCGGCTGGCCGGCCAGAAAATTGGTGGCCATGTCGCCGCCCCTGCTGAAGGCGGGCTCGAACTCCTTGAGGGTGAGAAATAGTTCTTGGTCGTAGGCGCCGGGATTGTGTTTCGGTTCGATGTAGACCGGCCCGACCAAGCCGTTGTACTGGCCCAGGCTTAGGTCCGCTCCGGGGACGAGGTGGGTGTGGTAGAAGCGGAACCCCGACGGTCCCGGAGTGAAGGACAGCCGGCGCATCCCGTGCGCCGGGATGTAGGGGGTGCCTTCCTCGGCGGAGCCGTCGACGTCGACGGGCAGTGTCTGGCCATGCCAGTGCAGTTGTTCGGGAGTGTCGCTGTCGTTGTGGACGTCGACCACGACGGCCCTACCTTCGGTCAGCCGGACCAGCGGTCCGGGAAACTGGCCGTTGTAGAGGGTGGTTGACACCACCCGATCGGGCGCCAGCTCCACCAGACCCTGTCCGATGCGAAGCGTGTAGTCGGCCGCTGCGGGTGGGCCCTGCCGGCCGCACCCTGCCGCCGCGGTCGCCGAACCGGTGGCCGCAAGCACCGCCGCGGCCGCGCCGCGCTTCAGGAAGCCGCGCCGGTCCAGCACAGCTCAAACGGTAGCGCATCGCGGCCGCCCGGCGCCCACGACGGGACCCTGGTCATACACCAATACGCATATGTATGGTGCGAGTACCGACACGACAGGAGAATCGAAGTGGCAGAACGGTTGGCGGGCAAGGTCGCACTCGTCAGCGGCGGTGCGCGGGGGATGGGCGCCTCGCACGTGCGGGCGATGACGGCCGAGGGCGCCAGGGTGGTGTTCGGCGACATCCTGGACGACGAGGGCAAGGCCGTCGCGGCGGAACTCGGTGACGCTGTCCGCTATGTGCACCTCGACGTCACCAAGCCCGAGCAATGGGAGGCGGCGGTGGACACCGCCATCAGCGAATTCGGCGGTATCGACGTGCTGGTGAACAACGCGGGCATCCTCAACGTCGGCACCTTCGAGGACTACGAGCTGTCCGAGTGGCAAAAGATCCTCGACGTGAACCTGACCGGGGTGTTTCTCGGCATCCGCGCGGTGGTGAAACCGATGAAGGAAGCGGGCCGAGGATCGATCATCAACATCTCTTCGATCGAAGGAATGGCCGGCACCATGGCCTGCCACGGTTACACGGCGAGCAAGTTCGGTGTCCGTGGACTCACGAAGTCCGCGGCAATGGAATTGGGGCTCAACGGCATCCGGGTCAACTCGATTCACCCCGGGCTGATCAAGACACCGATGACGCAATGGGTTCCCGACGACATCTTCCAAACCGCGTTGGGCCGCGCGGCGGACCCCGCGGAGGTCTCCAACCTCGTCGTCTATCTGGCCAGTGACGAATCCAGCTATTCGACCGGATCGGAGTTCGTCGTCGACGGAGGCACCATGGCCGGCCTGGGCCACAAGGACTTCTCCGCGGTCGACGTGGCCGAACAACCCGAGTGGGTCACCTAGCCCCGGTCACGCGTGGGTCAGGGATTCTTCGGCTTTCTTGGCCGGGGCGGGCCAGGGCGACGGGACCGGGCGCTGGCGAACTCGTTGCGGCCACCAGAACCACTTGCCCAGCAGTGCGGCAATGGACGGCGTCATCAATGACCGGACGATCAGTGTGTCGAAGAGCAGGCCAAGGCCGATGGTGGTGCCGACCTGTCCGATAACCGTGAGCTCGCTGACCGCCATGGTCATCATCGTGAAGGCGAACACCAACCCCGCGGAGGTGACGACCGAGCCGGTGCCGCCCATTGATCGGATGATGCCGGTGTTCAGCCCGGCGTGGATCTCCTCCTTGAACCGCGCCACCAATAGCAGGTTGTAGTCGGCGCCCACGGCGAGCAGGATGATGACCGACATCGCGAGCACCATCCAGTGCAGCTCAATGCCAATGAGGTGTTGCCAGATCAGCACCGACAGCCCGAACGACGCGCCCAGCGAGAGCAGGACGGTGCCCACGATGACCGCCGACGCCACCACGCCTCGCGTGATGATAAGCATGATGATGAAAATCAGGCACAGCGAGGCGATTCCAGCGATCAACAGGTCGTAGGTGTTGCCGTCACTGAGGTCCTGGTACATCGACGCGGTGCCGGCGAGGTAGATCTTCGAGCCCTCCAACGGGGTGCCCTTGAGCGCCTCGTAGGCGGCCTTCTTGATGGCACCGATGTGCGAAATGCCTTCCTGCGACATCGGATCGCCGTCATGGCTGATGATGAACCGAACGGCATGGCCGTCGGGGGAGAGGAAGTTCTTCATGCCCTTCTTGAACTCGGCATTGTTGAACGTCTCCGGCGGCAGATAGAACGAATCGTCGTTCTTTGACGCATCGAAAGCCTTGCCCATGGCGTTGGAGTTCTTCTGGGCCTCGTTCTGCTGATCTTGCAGACCCTTCTGGGTCGAATACATGGTCAGCATCGTGGTTTTCATGGCCTTCATGTTGTCGATCATCGAGGGCATCAGCGCCACCATCTGCGGCATCAGCGTGTCGAGGTGATCCATCACGGGCAGCAGGCTCTGGATGTCGTCGGTCATCGTGTCGATACCGTCGAGGGCGTCGAAAACCGAACGCAGCGACCAGCATACCGGGATGTCGTAGCAATGCTTTTCCCAGTAGAAGTAGCTACGGATGGGCCGGAAGAAGTCCTCGAAATCGGCCATCTTGTTCCGTAAGTCTTCGATGTCGATGGTCATGTCGTGCATCTTTTGCACCATTACATGCATATCGTTGGACATCTGCACGGTGATGCTCTGCATCTTGACCATGCTGTCGATGGTCGACTGCATCATGTCGGCCTGGCGGAGCATGTCGGCCATCTGGTCTGCCTGATACTTCTGGTTCATCTGCTGGGTGACGCCCTGCATGCTGATCTGGAACGGGATCGACGTGTGCTCGATCGGCGTGCCCTGCGGCCGTGTAATGGCTTGCACGCGGCCGATTCCCGGCACCCGGAAGACCGACTTGGCAATCTTGTCGATGACCAGAAAGTCCGCCGAGTTGCGCAGATCGTGATCGCTTTCGATCATCAGCACCTCGGGATTCATCCGCGCCTGCGAGAAGTGCCGATCCGCCGCCGCATATCCCTCGTTGGCGGGTAGATCGGTGGGCAGATAGGTGCGGTCGTTGTAGTTGGTCCGGTACCCGGGCAGGGTCAACAGGCCGACGAGCGCCACTCCGATCGTCGTCACCAGGATTGGTCCGGGCCAGCGGACGACGAGCGCGCCGACCTTGCGCCAGCCGCGAATCCGTTGCGTTCTGCGGGGTTCCAACGTCTTGCCGAACCGGGTTGCCACCGAGATGACCGCCGGGCCCAGCGTCAACGCCGCCGCCACCACGACGACCATGCCGATGGCCAACGGGACGCCCAGCGTCTGGAAATAGGGCAGGTTCGTGAAGTGCAGGCAGAACGTCGCTCCGGCGATGGTCAACCCCGAGCCCAGCACGACATGTGCCGTACCGCCGAACATGTTGTAGTAGGCGTCTTCTCGCGATTCGCCGAGTGAGCGAGCCTCCTGATATCGGCCTATCAGAAAGATCGCGTAGTCGGTGGCCGCAGCGATCGCCAAGGTGACCAACAGGTTGGTGGCGAACGTCGAGAGTCCGATGATCTTGAAGTAACCGAGGAAAGCGACCATTCCGCGCGCGGCTGAGAGCTCGAGCACCACCATCACCAGCGTGAGCAGCACCGTGACGATCGACCGATAGACCAACAGCAGCATCGCGATGATCACCGTGAACGTGGCAGCGGTGATGACTTGCAGGCTGCGGTCGCCGGCCACGTGCTGATCCGCCGACAGCGCCGCAGGCCCGGTGACGTAGGCCTTGACCCCGTGGGGCGGGGGGACGCTCTTGACGATGTCTTGCACGGCCTCGACCGATTCGTTGGCCAAGGCTTCGCCCTGGTTACCGGCGAGGTAGACCTGAACGTAGGCGGCCTTGCCGTCGTTGCTCTGGGCACCGGCGCCGGTCAGCGGATCGCTCCACATATCTTGAACGTGCTCAACGTGTTTCGTGTCGGCGTCGAGCTTTTTGACGATCTGGTCGTAATAAGTGTGGGCGTCGGCGCCCAGTGGCTGTTGGCCCTCCAGGACGATCATCACCGAGCTGTTGGACTTGTACTCGTTGAACACCGCGCCCATACGCTTGGTCGCGACGACGGACTGGGCGTCGTCGGGAGCCATCGACACCGAGCGCATTTTGCCGACCTCGTCGAGTTGCGGCACGGCCACGTTGAGCACACCGATGAGAGCGATCCAGCCCAGGATGATGGGTATGCCGAACTTTCGGATGATCCGCGGGATCGACGGCCGCGCTTTGTGTTTCGCGACGGGGATGACATCGGTGCGGGCGTCGGCCGTGTCTTCAGTGGTTGTGCTCATGCGGATTTCACCAAGCAGAAGGTCAGGGCGTGAACGCCGTTAACTGTTTTCTCGTCCTTGACTTCGTCGTCGATGGTGATGCGGCACCCGAGGTAGTCGCCATCGCTTTGGGCTGAGAGGTTCGGGAAGACCGAAGGGGCGGTAGTGCTCAGGACCAGCGTCCAGGGGAGCGGCGCGGCGTCGACCCGCGTCGGGTCGGCGTTGAGATCCAGGTAGTTCACGTTTGCGTGGCTCGCCGAACCGAACACCTCGTACTTGACGACCTTGGGCTTGAACGGCTTGGAATCATCGAGCCGCGGGCTTGTCATCACGCCGGTGTCGTGGGCGCCGAAGAACGACTTGACGCGGACCACCGCAAAGCCGCCGACAACCACGACCGCGACGATCAACAGCGGCAACCACGCATTTCGCAGAGCCTTTGACGTCTGCACTTAGGTGATTCCCTTCCTTACCGGGCAACGGTGATGTGGTCGGCGAGAACGTTCCCCGCGGGCGGAATCGTCGCCGGGTGGGCGCGCGATTTACACCGCTCAGCAAGGAAATTCGGCGATTGGTGTGATTCCTGCACCTCGACCCCCACCTCGCATTGCGGAGGCCTTCTCGAGTACCGCAACCAGAGCATAGTACATGATGTGCATATGTTGCACATCATGCAACAATCAGGGGCGGTGTTTCAGATCACTTCGTGAAGATGCTGTTGACCAGCGCGGCGGCGCGCTCCACATAGGGCATCGGCGTGTCGTCGGGGTCTCTCGGCTTTCCGCTTGCCCACCGCTCGATGCCCGAACGCACGGCCGTCAGCGCCAGCGCGGAGATCAAGGCGGCCATCTCGTCGTCGGGACGCATCGCCTGGCGGCGGACGATGATGTCGGTCAATTGGTTCTGAAACCGCTCCAGCTCGGCCAGGAATGCCGCCAGCACCGCGGGGGAGGTCTTGGCGAGTTCGAGCATGCCGGTGGCCTGCTCGCGCCGCGGCGGCGTGTCACGGAGATGGTGCGCGGCCAGGGCGATCAGCTCTGCCAGCACCACCGAGTAGGGGGCGGGCCCGGCGGCGACGAAGTCCGCGGCCAGCTCGGGCGGGAGGTCCGAGGGCCCGTAGGCGATCGCGGACTCCTTGTTCGGGAAGTAGTTGAAGAACGTGCGCGTCGACAGTCCGGCTTCGACGCAGATTTCCTCGATCGTCACCTTGTCGAAGCCGCGTTCTTGTGCCAGGCGCACCGCGGCGTCGCGGATGTCCGCGCTGGTCTGGCGGCGACGGCGCTCGCGCAGACCCACCTGATTGGTCATAACCCTATAGTTGCACGTTCTGCACACTTTGCAGTCAACTGGTGCAAAGTGGATTCGGATGGCCCGCTGATGGCCCTGCCGGCGCCGCATGGGCTCCCGCCCCCGGGCATCACCGAAAACCGTTCAACGGCAAGGCGATTTGATCGTCAGGGGGACAGGTTTCCGGTCGGCGCGGCTAGGGCGGACCATAGGTGATCGCGTTGGCTGGCGAAGAAGGCCACCGATATCGGAGCCTTTTCCGCGATCTGGTCGAACGCATGAAATGCGCCCGGGACGATCTCCTCGTGGACGCTCACCCCCGCCTCGCGCAGGCGTCGCGCGTACTCCAGACACTCCTGATAGAACAGGTCCAGCGTCCCGACACCGATCCAGGCCGGCGGCAGGCCCGTCAAATCTTCCCGGCGCGCCGGCACCGCCTCCTTCGGGTCCGCGCCGTCGAGGTACCAGCGCCAGGCCAACTGGTTGTCGGATTCCGTCCACATGAGGCGCTTCAGGCCATCGCGAGTGGCGCCCGTGCGATCGTCGAGCATCGGGTAGACCAGCATCTGGTAGGCGAGTTTGACGTCGCCGCGATCGTGCGCACGCTGTGCCACCGCGGCCGCGAAATGTCCACCGGCACTTGCTCCGCCGACGGCGACGCGATCGGCGTCCACCCATGGCTGGCGCGCCAACCACCGCAGCGCCGCATAGCAATCTTCCACCGGTGTGGGATACGGGTGTTCGGGAGCGAGTCGATATTCGACCGCCGCCACCGCGACACCGGTGAGGCGGGACAGCTTGCGGCAGTACTTGTCGTCCTGCACCGCGGTCCCCATGATCGTGCCGCCGCCGTGGATCCACAGCAGCGCCGGCGCCCGATCGGGAAGGCCCGTCGGGCGATGGAGGCGGACCTTGACGTGTTCGTTGACCGCGACCACCGGTACGTTGCGGAGCCGGCCCGCGTTGCCCATCAGCAGCATCAGCGCCCGCTGGACTTTGTAGCCGCGGTGCAGGGCATATCCCCGGGGCAAGAAGGGGGCCACCTTGCGCAAGCCGGGATCCAGCGCCCGTCGTGACGTGAAAGGCTTGTCGGACGATCTGCTTGCCATGGATGCCCTCTGCTCCGGTGCCAGGCCACGTTGACCATACACAGCGGAAACAGTGTCGATATAGGAATTCGCCGCGGCCGGCGAACCCGTCAGGGCCGCTCGAGGTCGAGCAGAACGCGCTTCGCGTCGGGCCCCCCGCGGTATGCACCGACGGCTCCGTCGGACCGGATCACCCGGTGGCACGGCACGACGATAGGGATCGGGTTGGTCGCGCACGCGGTGCCGACGGCGCGCACCGCCTTGGGGGAGCCGGACAGCCGGGCCAGCGTGGCATAGCTGGTGGTGCTGCCGTAGCCGATATCGGCATTGAGGCGTTCCAGCACCGTGCGCCGAAACCCTTGCGACAGCGACCAGTCCAGCGCAACCTCGAAGCTCCGCCGCCGGCCGGCGAAGAACTCCTCGAGTTGCCGCGCGACCGGATCCAGCCGCGCGGGCGCCTCCAGCACTCGCGGGCTGACGCGGGCAGCGAGGTTCTGCAGCACCGCGTCGCGGCTTTCGTTGGCGAACGCGACCCGCAGCAAGCCGAGGGGGGTCGCCGCCAACAGCAGTGGGCCGAGAGCGGAATCCACTGTGCGATAGGCGATGTCGAGTAGATCGCTGTTCTGGGCGTCCCGTTCCAGGCGCGCGTGCAGCCGCTTGAGATGGGCCGGGTCAACCGGGAAGTGCCGGGACAGGCTTGGTGTGGTCATCGATTTTCCCTTGTGTTGTCGAGAACCGGATAGGTGCGTCGGAGTGTGGCGATCCCGTCGGCGGCGGCGCGCCGGGCGGCGGCCTCGCTGCTGTCGAGGATCAGCGCGATCTCCGCATAAGGAAGGCCGGCCAGGTAGTGATAAGCCACGGCGTGGCGCTGTTTGGGTGGTAATGCGCCCACCGCGGTGTCCAAGTCGAGGTCGTGGCTGTCTGCCCGGTCGGGGGCGGGGACATCGGGCGGGTCGGCGACCGGGACGGCCCGGCGTGATGCTGTGCGGGTGATGTCGATGGCCTTGCGATGCGCGATCGTCACCAGCCATGCCTCGATGTTGGCGTCGGGCGGCAGCCGCGGGTAGGCCTTCAAGGCGGCCAAGAAGGTGTCCGACCATGCGTCATCGGCGTCGCTGTGGCCGACCACCGCGCGGACCACGCGCAGCACCGTGGCGCCGTGCCGTGCCACGACGGCCTCGAACGGCGGCTTCGGATGCTGCTGGGCCGTCACCCCGGCATCACCGGCGGGCTCGGGTATGCATTCGCACTCCTCCGTACGGATTAAACAACTCAACTATGAAGACGTCGGCGCGCCATGGAATGTGAGAAACGATTGGATTCGCGGCGCCTGGGCACCCTGGTGTCCGTGCAGACGGTCGAGTACGCCCCGGGACGGTTGGCCGATGTTTATGGCGACGCGACGCAACCTGCGGTCTTGCTGTGGCACGGCATGCAGTCCGATGCGCGCACCGTCGTACGGCCCCTTGCCGGTTTGCTCGCTGGCCACGGCGTCGGCGTGGTCGTCCCGGATTGGAACTCGCATGCTCACGACGGCGGCCGCGCGGACCTTTTGGGATCGGTGGACCTCGTCCGGCAGCGAGCCAGCGACACGGGCGGCATCGTGCTCGTCGGGTGGTCTCTGGGAGGCGCGGCCGCGGCGGGCCTGGCAGTCGAGGCCGGACGGTTCGAAATCGTTGTCGCCCATACGGTTTGCCTTGCGGGCGCTTTCATGGTCCCCGATCCCATTTCGGGTCGGACCCTCACCGAGGAAGTTCCTTCTGCGCGTGTCGGGGCGCCATTCACTTTGTTGCACGGTCTCGCGGACGACGCGGTGCCGGTGGCAGCGAGCAGGGCCTTCGCCAACGGCCTTCAACGCATCGGCTGGCCGGTGGATTTGGTGGAGTTGGAAGCCGATCATGGGTCGATCGCCGGCGCGGTGTACGACCCGCTCGCCGACCGCTACGAGCCGGCGGAGGGCGGAGCGGCCCAGCACGTGGCAGCCGAGGTCGCCGCTCGGATCGCAGCGACACTCGGTCGTTGATCGGTCTCACGCTTCCGGCTCGGTCGTCGTTTACCCAGAAGGAGGGAAAACGATGACAACACGACACACGGTGATCGATAGCCCACTGGGCGAGCTGACACTCGTCGCCAACGGCGACGCCCTGACCGGCGTGTACTTCCGGCATCACTGGCACCCGCCCACGACGGACACGCTGGGCAACTACGTCGAGGCAACCGCCGACGAGTTGTTCGATCGCACCAAGAACCAGCTCGACGAATACCTCGCCGGGAAGCGGACCGAATTCGAGCTTCCCGTCGTAGCGACCGGCGACCCGAACGATCGGCGAATCTGGGATCTGCTCCCCGATATCGCCTACGGCCAGACCGCCACCTACGGCGAGTTGGCTGCCAAATTGGCCGACGGCACCACCGCATATGATGTCGGCCAAGCCGTCGGGCGCAACCCGCTCAGCATCGTGGTGCCTTGCCATCGCGTCGTCGGAAAGAACGGTGCCCTAACCGGTTACGCTGGCGGCCTGAAGCGCAAGCGATTCCTGCTGGACCTCGAGGAGCCGGCGCCCGCGGCGGCCGGTAGGTTGTTTTGATGCCGTCGACGTGGCGCCGGCGCGTCGACGCCGCCGACTGGGACGCGGTCGCCGCGGAAATGGACGATGTCGGCGGCGCACTGCTCCCACGGCTGCTCACCGCACGCGAGTGTGGCAAGGTCCGTGATCTCTATCGCGACGACGGGCTTTTTCGCGCGACGATCGACATGGGTCGGCACCGCTACGGGCAAGGCGAATACCGCTACTTCAAACAGCCCTACCCACACCCGATCGAAGCGCTGAAGCAAGCTCTCTACCCCCGGCTGCTGCCGATCGCCCGCGACTGGTGGACCAAACTGCGCCGCGAGGCCCCGTGGCCCGACACCCTCGACGAATGGCTGGAAATGTGCCATCGCGCCGGTCAAACCAAGCCCACCGCTCTGATGCTCAAGTACGGGCCGGGGGACTGGAACGCCCTGCACCGAGACCTCTACGGAGACCTGGTCTTTCCGCTTCAGGTCGTCATCAACCTCAACGAGCCGGGCGCAACGCATACGGGTGGCGAATTCCTGCTCGTCGAGCAGCGGCCTCGGGCACAGTCACGCGGCACCGCCACGACGCTGCCCCACGGCCACGGCTACATCTTCACCACCAGAGAGCGACCGGTCCGCTCGACCCGGGGATGGTCGGCCGCCCCGGTCCGCCACGGAGTGTCGGCGGTCCGCTCCGGCGAGCGCTACACCCTCGGGTTGATCTTTCACGACGCCGCCTGAAAGCCGCTTCGCTTCGGGCACCATGTTGCTCATGGAGCTTTACGACGTCATGCGCACCACGCCCGCTGTGCGCGAATTCACCGACGATCCACTTCCCGACGAGATTCTCGAACGGATCCTCGATAGCGCCCGCTTCGCGCCGACAGGCGGTAATCGGCAGGGCGTGCGCGTCGTCGTGCTTCGTGATCAGCACACCCGGTCAGCGTTGGCGGACCTGGGGATTACCGCCGCCCGCCGTTACACCGCCCAGCTCGCCAACGGCGAGTCACCGTGGAATCCGTTGCAGCCCAGTGCCGTAGACCGGCCAACGATCGAGGCGACCGAGCCACCGCCGCAGATGTCGGCCCCGCTGCGCGAAGCGCCCGTGACGCTGGTGGTCTGCCTCGATCTCGCCGTCGTCGCCGCAACCGACCAAGATCTCGATCGGATCGCCGTGGTACCCGGGGCATCGGTGTACCCGTTCGTGTGGAACGTGTTGCTGGCCGCGCGCAACGAGGGCTACGGCGGTGTGCTCACAACAATGGCCGTGGCCGAGGAGCCGCGCGTCAAAGAGCTGCTCGGGGTGCCCGACACGTTCGCCGTCGCCGCGATCCTGCCGTTGGGCAAACCGGTTCGCGAGGTGACGAAGCTGCGGCGACGGCCCGTCGCCGAGTTCGCTACGCGTGAGCGCTTCGACGGTCCGCCCTTCGCTGGCTGAACAAGGCGGCGTGCGCGCGCCGGAATGGCTCTCGGTACGCTGGAACGGATGTGTGGAGCCACCGGTGAGGTGCGACTCGACGGCCGCGTCCCAGATGTAGCGGCGGTAGCAGCGATGGCTGAGGTCATGGCGCCGCGAGGGCCGGACGGGGCGGGCGCCTGGTCACAAGGGCGTGTTGCCCTGGGTCATCGTCGCCTCAGAATCATCGATCTGACCGAGCACGGCGCCCAACCAATGGTCGATTCCGACTTGGGCCTGGCGCTGGCCTGGAACGGCTGCATCTACAACTACAAGGAGCTCCGCCGCGAGCTCGAGGGTTACGGCTACCGCTTCTTTTCCCACAGCGACACCGAGGTGCTGATCAAGGCCTACCACCGGTGGGGCGACGATTTCGTCAGCCACCTGATGGGGATGTTCGCGTTCGCCATTGTCGAACGCGACAGCGGCCGGGTGTTGTTGGGTCGCGACCGGCTCGGGATCAAGCCCCTGTACTTGACCGAAGACGATCACCGGATCCGCTTCGCGTCGACTTTGCCGGCGTTGCTTGCCGGGGGTGGCGTGGACACCAGGATCGACCCCGTCGCGCTGCACCACTACATGACGTTTCACTCCGTCGTGCCGGCACCGCTGACCATCCTGCGTGGAGTTCGCAAGGTCCCGCCCGCGTCGCTCGTTGCCATCGAGCCCGACGGCAAACGCACCACCACCACGTACTGGACACCGAACTTCACGAGGCGAGACGATCGCGCGGACTGGTCCGAACGCGACTGGGAGGACGCCGTGCTGTCCTCACTGCGCGTCGCGGTCAAGCGCCGCCTCGTCGCTGATGTGCCGGTCGGCTGCCTGCTGTCCGGTGGTGTCGACTCCAGCCTGATCGTCGGGCTGCTCGCCGAAGCCGGGCAGCACGGCCTGTCCACCTTTTCCATCGGCTTCGAATCAGCCGGCGGCGTCGCGGGAGACGAGTTCCGCTGGTCGGACATCATCGCCGAACGTTTCGGCACCGACCATCATCAGATCCGCATCGGGACGGACCGCATGCTGCCCGCGCTCGACGGGGCGATCGCCGCGATGAGCGAGCCGATGGTCAGCCACGACTGCGTCGCCTTCTACCTGCTCAGCCAGGAAGTGTCGCGTCATGTCAAGGTCGTGCAGTCGGGTCAGGGCGCCGACGAGGTGTTCGCCGGCTATCACTGGTATCCGCCGATGCAATTACCCGCGGCGGCCACTCTAGAGGGCGCGGTCGCGCAATATCGCGGCGCCTTCTTCGATCGCGATGCGGAAGGCGTTGCGGCGCTTCTCGGGCCAGGCAACGCGGCTTCCGGTGATCCCAGCGTGCGCTTTGTCACCGAGCATTTTGCGCAGGCCAACGCCGACACCGGTGTCGACCGTGCGCTCCGGCTCGACACGACGGTGATGCTGGTGGACGACCCGGTCAAACGGGTGGACAACATGACGATGGCCTGGGGGTTGGAGGGCCGGGTTCCCTTCCTCGACCATGAGTTGGTCGAGCTCGCGGCGACCTGCCCGCCGGAGTTGAAGATCGCTCAAGGCGGCAAGGGAGTTCTCAAAGAGGCCGCGCGGCGGGTAATCCCGTCGGAAGTCATCGATCGGCCCAAGGGGTATTTCCCGGTGCCCGCCCTGACTCACCTGGAAGGCCCGTACCTCGATTTGGTTCGCAATGCACTGTATTCGCCGGAGGCCAAGGAGCGGGGGCTGTTCGACACAGACGCGGTCGATGCGCTCCTGGCGGACCCCAACGGCAAGCTGACCCCACTGCGCGGCAACGAACTCTGGCAGATCGCATTGCTCGAACTCTGGTTGCAGCGCCACGGCGTGACGGGATCTGCGGCGTGACCGCCATCGAACCGTCCGAGGAGAATCCCGAGGCGATCACACTCAGCCTGCACGATGCGTCGCCGGACCACCTGGCGAAGGCCATGGCCGAGGACGTCGAGCTCGAATTGGGCTGGGGGCGACTGATTTTCGGTCAGACTTTCGTCGACGCGGGCAAGCTGACCGAGACGTTGCGACGGGAAGCGCCCGGGCGGCGGGACATCTGCATCTACGCCCACGAATCCCACGTCGTGGTGGCCGGATCCCCGAGCGAGCTGTTCATCGATCCCAGCCACACCTATCGGCTGCGCTTCGGCGAACCCGATCAGGAAGACTTGACACCCTCACCGCTCGGCGTGACCGTGCGCACGCTGAACCACCCGGACGATGCCGACGCGATGAACCGCGTATTCGTGCGCTGCGGAATGGTTCCTGCGCCGGTCGAAACGATTTGGGACAACCACCAACACGTGGAGGCGGTGACATATCTACTCGCGGTGCGCGACAACGACGGCGCGGTGGTGGGCACCGTCACCGGTGTCGACCATGAGTTGCTCTTCAAAGATCCGGAGCGAGGATCCAGCCTGTGGACGCTGGCCGTCGACCCCGCCGCGGCACTTCCCGGCATAGGCGAAGCCCTGACCCGGGCTTTGGCCGAGCACTTCCGCAGGAAGGGGCGCGCCTATCTGGATCTGTCGGTGGCGCACGACAATGCCGGCGCCATAGCGCTTTACGAGAAGCTGGGCTTTCGACGAGTTCCGGTGCTGGCCATCAAGCGGAAGAACGCGATCAACGAACCGCTGTTCACGCCGCCACCCGAGACGGTCGAGGACCTCAATCCCTACGCCCGGATCATCGCCGACGAGGCGTTGCGCCGCGGCATCTGGGTGGAGGTCCTCGATGCCGAAACCGGTGAGATGCGACTCGCGCACGGTGGCCGCACCGTGATCACGCGTGAATCACTGTCGGAGTTCACGTCGGCGATTGCGATGTCGCGTTGCGATGACAAGCGTTTGACGCGCCGCCTTGTCTCCGAAGTGGGCATCACGGTGCCTCGTGCCCGGCTGGCCACGTTCGACAAGAGCGACTTCGACTTTGTGACCGAGGTTGGGGAGGTCGTCGTCAAGCCGACGCGCGGCGAGCAGGGCAACGGCATCACCGTGGGCATCACCGCCGACGATGGTCCCGACGAGCTCACCGCCGCATTGAGAAGGGCGCAAGCGGAATACCACGAGGTGCTGATCGAGGAGCGGGTGCGCGGCGACGATCTCCGGTTGGTGGTGATCGACGGCCGGGTGATCGCCGCCGCGCTGCGGATGCCGCCCGAAATCATCGGCACGGGTGACCACACCGTGCGGGACTTGATCGCGGCCGAGAGTCGGCGGCGATCCGCGGCCACCGGCGGTGAGTCCCGGATCCCGCTCGACGAGGTCACCGAGGCGACGGTCGCCGAAGCGGGTTGGACGCTCGACGATGTGCTGCCGAAAGGGACTCGACTTCGCGTTCGCCACACCGCCAACCTCCATCAGGGCGGCACGATCCACGATGTCACCGCCCAGGTGAACCCGGAACTGTGCCATGTCGGGGTGGCGGCCGCGGCGGCGATCGGTATCCCGGTGACGGGTATCGACCTCATCGTGCCGGATATCGCCGGTACGGAATACGCCTTCATCGAGGCCAACGAGCGGCCGGGGCTGGCCAACCACGAACCACAGCCCACCGCCGCGGCCTTTCTCGACTATCTCTTTCCCAGTCAGCCCGGCAATCCGCTGGCCTGGACTCCCGAAGAGGCCCAGCACCCGCGCGACTGATGTGAATCGTATTGCCGTGCGCACCAAGGGAATTCATCACTGTGACGATTCAGTGGGGTAGTGGGGCCCGGACGTCAAGTTAGCTTATGCTAACTTGACCGCCTACGCGTTTGGGGGTAGGGGGCTGGGCGTATGACCGCGCCTATGTGGATGGCCGCACCGCCGGAGATGCACTCGGCACTGCTGAGCGCCGGGCCCGGTCCGGCATCGTTGCTTGCGGCATCGGACGCGTGGAACGCGTTGAGCACCGAATATGCCTCGGTGGCCGAGGAGGTCACCGCGGTGTTGGCCAGTGTGCTGGCGGGGGCATGGGAGGGGCCGACCGCGGAGTCGTATGCGGCCGCGCATGTGCCATATCTGGGGTGGCTGATGCAGGCCAGCGCCAACAGCGCCGCAGCGGCCGCGCAGCTTGAGACCGCGGCGACGGCCTACACCGCCGCGTTGGCGGCCATGCCGACGCTGGCCGAGCTGGCCACCAACCACATCGTCCACGGCGTGTTGGTGGCGACCAATTTCTTCGGGATCAACACCATCCCGATTGCGCTCAACGAGGCCGACTATGTGCGGATGTGGATCCAGGCCGCGACCACGATGAGCACCTATGAGGCGACGTCCAGCTCCGCGGTGGCGTCGACCCCACCGACCACCCAGGCGCCCGTGGTGGTAAACCCTGTGTCGACGTGGGTCAGTTCCGTGACCAGTGCCGTCCAAACCGCAGAGCAACTCGCCCAAGACGCATCCACCCTGAACCTGTCCGAGTTGGGGTCGGCGGTCCTGAACTTGATCCAAAACTTCAGCGTCGCGGCCTTCATGGAGGATCCGATCGGGTACAGCCAGCAGGTCGTCGAGTCCTTCGTGGGGCAGTTCCCTCTGCTGTCGGACCTTTATTTCGGGTTCGGCGGCGACCACCTCTTCGAATTCGCGGCCAATCCGGTGGGGTTCGTGGAGAACATCATCAACAAGTTCCTGGCGGACCCGGTGACCGCGCTGAGTAATCCGTTTTTGCTGGTCCTGAGTCCGGACGATTTCGCATCGATCGGCTACAGCGTTTTTTCTCCGTTCATCCCCGCGGCGGTTGCCCCCGTCGGCGCGGTGGGCGGCATCGCGGGATTCGCGGAGCTGGCTCAGGCGCCCGGGCCGACAGGCGCCCCGCCCGCCATCGCGCCGGCGCTCCCACCCGCGGTGGCCGCGCCCGCGGCGCTGCCGCTCGCCGGGATGGCTCCCACCGGGACCGCACCGGCCGTCACCCCTGGCACGGCTCCGGCCCCCCCGGCACCCGCGGCGAGTGCGGTCGCTACGCCGGCGGCTCCAGCGCCGGTAGGCGCCGGCGGGGTGGGTTTCATCCCCCCTTACGCCGTCGGGCCTCCCGGCATCGGGTTCGGTTCCGGGCAGGGCGCCAGGGCTGGCTCCAGCGCGAAAACGCAAGCATCGCAGCCCGATAGCGTTGCGGCGCTCTCAGCGGCGGCCGCGCGCGAGCAGGCGCGGGCCCGGCGGCGGCAGGCCGCGAAGCAGCGCGGGCACAACGACGAGTTCATGGATATGGATGTCGAGGTTGATCCGGACTGGGCTGCGCCGCCGGACGAGCAGCCTGTCGTGTCGACTCTGGCCTCGGATCGTGATGCGGGGCCGCTGGGATTTGCGGGGACTCTGTCGAAGGGCTGTGGCGAGCCGACGGGCTTGACCACGCTGTCGAGCGACGAGTTCGGCGGGGGACCGACCGCGCCCATGCTGCCGAATACGTGGGACCACGACCATCCCGGGGAAAAGGACTGAACCACAAGACAATTCGTCACACTGACGAATTGAGGTCGATGTCTCAGGCACAAACGGCCGCGGATTGGCCATTCGTCATTGATCCTGCCGATGTAGCGGTCGGTGTGGTGGCGGGGTTGATCTTGTTCGTGTGCACCGTCAGTGCGATGTGACGAGAGACGCTGCTTCAAACAAACTTTACGGCTACCGACTGGCCCTCGCGGTCACAAACCGACAAGCTTCGCCGAGTGCTCACGCCTGCCTATCCGCGGATTCTTTTCGGTCAGTGGTAGTGGTCGTCTTGGACACCGGTGTTCGTCTCGGGATCCTTCACCGTTTGCAGGCCTTCCCATCCGGCTCGGCCTGGCGCCGGGACTAGCTTTTCAGGATTGGCCAGCATGTGGTCGGCGGCGAGTTGGTTGGCGTTCCCGGATGTGATGTCGGTGGTGGCATACAGTGATTCGCTGCCGGGGTCGAAGTAGTGCAGATGGGCCTCGGGGGTGTAGTAGAACGGCGAGTTGTAGCTCGGTGGGGTTTCCGCCTTGATGCGGGTGGCACCGTAATCCGGTGCGATGGGGTCGGCCTCGCCGCCCAGGCCGGCCATGGTGCTCAACCCGTTCAACCACTCATGGCCGAAGTGAGCGTTGGCGTCGTTGGATGCTTGGCCGACGTAGACGTGTCCGCCGTCAAGGTGGAAGTCGGCTGCGTTGTGCGCCTGGTCGGTGATGACGGGTCCGAGCAGCACCATGTCGTTGGTGTGCATGTGGCTTGCGGCCGCGGCGTCGGAGGTGACGATGGCCCCGGAGGAGTATCCGACCACGGTCATGTGCGACGGGCCCTGATGCGTTGCCCACAGCCCGTTGACGTCTTGGGCCAGGAGGTTTCCGCCAGCTCTTTCGGCGCTGGCGTTAGGGTCGGGGAAGGCCACGGCGGTGAGCCCGTTGGCCGGGTCGTCGTATCCCATCCAGGCCACGACCGCGGTCGGATGCCCCGGGTTGGCTCTGTTCGATTCGACATACAAGTTCTGCGCCTGTGAGGTCTGGACGGCGAAATAACCCTTGTCGGATGCATCGCTGGCATGCACACTTTGGCTCGCTCCCGGTACCAGGACCGCGGTATTTGGTGCGGTGTCCGGATTGCCGATAGCGATGGCCGCCCGGCCCTTTCCCTCGAACGCGAGGGGCTGATACGCATACAGGTAGGTGGGCGGGCGCTGCCCGGAGTGTTCGGCGTTGTCCGGACTGCTGTAGGCGTTCAGTCCGGCTCGGACGTTGATCGCATTGTCGTAGCGGGTTTTGGCGTCGCCAATCAGACCGTACTCTGTCGGGTTGTTTGTGACCGCGCCGATCGATACGTGGTGGCTTGCTGCCGCGTCTTCGACCAGGTGGATGTCGGCGTTCATGACATGCTCGTTGGCGGCGCTACGATCGACGACCGGTACTCCGTTGAGATTACCGATCTGGTCTGGATGTGCTGCCAGGACCTCTTGCTGTTCAGCAGGCTTGAGCGAGGTCCACCATTGGTTGATCGCCACCGGGTCAGTGCTCGACGGGAGCTGGATGCTCGGCACACCATCGTTGAGTTTCACGGCCGGGATATAGCCGGTTGATTCCAGATCTTTCATCCGGTCGTCGAGCAGGTTGTCGTAGTCGTCGACAATCTTCTTCAATTGGCCGTAGGTCGCGCTGACCGCGGCGATAGCAGCGTGGTACAGCGGCTCACTTGGGGCCTCGTATGCCCGAGTTACGATGCCCTGCAGCTGGGCTAATGCCGAGTCGATCTTGATCAGGGCTTGGTCGAGCTCCTCAATCGGAGCGCGCGTGTTGTTTTGCGCGTCGGTCAGTGCTGCCGCGATCTCCTCGAGGTCGGTGCCGATCTTGCGGAGAGCATCCGACGAAAGATGCAATCCATCCTTGGTGTCGTTGACCTCACGCGAATCGTTGATTGGATGGGAGTGGTTGCCGGATGCCCATCCCTGCTGGAAATGTGTGAGGGCCTGGTCGAAAGCGGCATCGGCTTGGTCCGTGTGCGATCCGGCCCGATGGAAGGCACTGCCCAATTCGCTGATCTGAAATGGGTTGCCGGCCAACAACTGGTCCTGCAACTGCCACGGATCGCCGCCGGCCACGCTCGTCAGCGCCGCAGGATTGAGATTGCGCAACGACGGAGGCGGCATGCGCTCAGGCCTGCTCGTTGAGAGCCCGAATGCCGGAGGTAGCGTCCCCGCCCGCGTTGTCCGCCTCGTCGAACGCGATTGCGGTGTCGGCCGAGCGGCTGCCAACCCACCGCAGACCTCGATGATGCTCACCGAGGTTCCGCAGATGCTGCTCATGCGCTTGAGACAGCAAGGTATCGGCATTTGCGGCCGCCTCGGTTCGCCCGAACATACCGGCCGTCGACTCAACCGACCGCAACAGGTCCGACGCTGCGCGCACATGCTCGGCGGCCTCCTCGGTCCGCGTGCTCCCGCGTACCAGGTGCCCTAGATCCACAAACAACATGGGCATCGCCTTCCTATCGGTGCGGAAGTCGAACATATCGGGGCAGTGCCAGGCTCATCGGATTCGTTCGTCCCAAATCACCGGCATCCGCGAAGTATCCTCGTGATACACCAGGTATCATGATACATCGTGTACCGGGCATGGGGCTGCCCCAAGCGTGCATTCTTGACGAGAATGCGGACGCGTCCTGGCGGCATCCTGGCCGCTCTTGCTGTCCTTATCGCCCCACTATCGCGTCTGCCGCGATTGCAGATTCGAACACGCCCCCCATCGCCGAGGCCGGTGTGCGCCCGCCTGATCAGGATCCGTTCTATCGTGCACCCGCTGACATCGCGTCCTTTGCTCCCGGACGGATTGTCGCATCACGCGAGGCCACCACCAAGCTCGGTCGGCTGCCTGTGCCGGTCAAGTCCTGGCAGATCTCCTATCGCAGCAATAGCCAGGCCGAGCAGCCGATCCTTGCTGTGACGACGCTGATTAGTCCCACCAGCAAGTGGAAGAAGCCGGGCAAGCGACCGATCGTGTCATACCAAGTCGCTGAGGACAGCGTCGGCAGCCCATGCGCACCGTCTTACAACATCGTCGCCAGCAAGGCGAGCGATCGCGGAACCAACGGCATGATCGAAGTGGCGCACATCGCGCCACGACGGCGGCATGTTCGCCGGCTACGAGTTCGCTGTTGTCCAGTCGTTTCTGCGGGCTTACCCGTCGGCGGGGATCTCAGCACTACTCAATCAACATGGCATCAACGATTTTGGTGCGATGACTGGCAAGTGTCGGCCCGACATCCTGTCGGCCTTCAGGTTCGGCCACCTGAGCCGAGACACCACCGTGGCAGATCCACTATCGATGCCAGCTCTCGCGCAGGTCTTAACGCTCAACCGGTTGGGTATCACCGGCGCCCCGCAGGCCCCGATCTATGACTACCACGCCATCCCCGATGAGATCGTGCCGGTGGGCCAGAACAACGAGACGGTAAAGTCGTGGTGGGCCAAGGGTGCCAAGATCCATCAGGTCCGCGACTTCGTCGGTGGGCATGTTAATGAGGCCGCCCTACGCCTGACCTCGGTGGTGAACTTTCTACGAGACCGGTTCGAGGGCAAACCTTTCGACGCCTGTTAGTTGTATGAAGCCACGGTTCGCAATCGCCGCTTTATCTGGCTGCCCTATCTCTATCCGATACGCCGTAATGCGTCGTGGACTCCTTGCGTGGTTGCCTGATCCAGATCGCCGACGACAGTGAACGGATTTACGTTCGGGAACAGCCCGGCCGGAGTGGGCACATTCGCGTACCCCGCACGGTCGTAGCCCAAGTCGACGATCTCGCGAAGATCGGGTTGGATCAAGTCGATGATCGGCGAAGGCACGCCGATCTGACGCAATGGATCCAGCAGCGGCAGATTCTGGGTGGGAATCAGGTCGTAGGAGGTCGAGCCGGCGTATCCCGGAGACACCGGCTCTGGGATGGCGGTGGCAAGCTGTGCGGCGGTGAGGTTCGGATACGCGCCGTGCAGATAAAAGTAGCCTGCAATGGCATTGGCGTCCGCCGGAAGATCGATCGGGTACTGCGGGAAGTCGCCGATCGGGTCGTATTGGATGGTGTGAATCGCAGTCGGGTAGGGGGTGTTTGGCGGAGTCGCGCCGTTGAATGGCACATCCAGACCCGGGATGTAGAGACCGTTGAAGCGCTCGAGGATTCCGCCGTTGGGATTGTTCGGATCACCGAGCAACACAAACGACAGCTGGTCTGGGCTCGGCCGTGCGTCCGCGGGCAGGTTGTCGAGATGGCGCATTTCAAGGGTGGCTATCGTGGCGCTCTGGGAATAGCCCAAAACGGCGACATGGCTTCCCGCGGCGGTGTGCGTCATGATCGCGTTGTTCAGCAGCGGGACGCCCTGGGCAACAGACTGACCGAAGGTTTCGCTGGTGAGGCCGGTGACGGGCCAGAACTGCTCGGGCGTATACACCCCGACCGGGGTGTAGCCAGGGTATTTGGGGGCGATGTATCGCCCGTCAACGGCCGTCACGTAGCCAGCGTTGGGTTGCGGATTTCCAGTGCCGCCCATGATCAACGCTGTGCCGGTCCGCGACGCCGGCGCCATCGTCGAGGCGAAGGCCGCATTGGTAACGTTGCCGGTGTTTGCCGTGCCCGAGCTTCCGGCGTGCGAGTTGGAGCTTTGTACGCGACTCGCGAGCGCGGCCTGATCGGCAGACTGGATTCGGGTTCCGTTGCCGGCGGCGCCAGAGTGTAGTTTTAGACCCCCTGCGGCTGAGGGATATCCGAAGCCTAGATGTCCGAGCGGCATGTTGTCGGCGGTCGGGGCTTGTGTGACCCCGACCGGGGTCCCGATCGCCGAGACCTGGCTGGCTTGGCTGGCCAGCTTGGCCCGCAGCTCTTGTACGACTGCGGTTGCCTCTGTGTTGGCTTGGTTCGCGGCTGCCACAACATGCGCCCTACCCGAAGGTGTAGATAAGTCGGAGGCGGCCAGCGTCGCCTGATACTCGTCGATGATGTCGATCATCTGCTGCCTGGCCTGCGCGACATTGGAAGCCGCGGTTAACAGATTGTCGCCGAGCCCGTTCGCTTGGTTTGCCACCTCGGTGCCGTTGGCGATGGCGGCCCGTGTTGCGGCGATCGCGGCCGCGCCAGACTCGCCTTGCCAGTCGTTCGCAACAGAACCCATCGCCTGCTGCAGCGGCATTGAGGTCGCGTCGACGGCTTTCGAAATCCCGCTGAGCACCTGCGTGGGATCGATACCAGAGAAGTGGCCAGTTCCGAACGTGCCGAGACCATTGATGACGGGTCTAATCAGGTTGAGGGGATCGATCTGGTTGGCCACACCCGCGAGGTTCGTCGCTGACCCTCCCGGAGTCCCGGCAAATTGCTGCAAAGGCAACTCGCCGAGGGTCTGCTGGATCGGCCTACCGAGGCTACCAAGAAGACCGTGTTCCAAACTGGCGATGGCTGACGCCGGATCAAACCCGGGAAGGCTCTGCGCTTGCTGGGCCCCCAAATCGTTGGTTTCCTGGCGGGGCCAGATTGACATCATGCACCCGTCTCACAAGTTGTCTGCGGCGACATGCGTCGCTTCGATGACAGAATTCCCACCCACCTCGACGTCCACTTTCACCGCTATGATACACAGCGTATCGCCAGCCCTGGCGCAGCACAGAACTCGGCTTGACTCACGGAAACTGCCCGCGAAACACCCTCGGTGCCTGATGTAAGAATGCTCGCGAAATGGTGACTGTCGTGGAGGCATGGGAAGTGGGTTGTCGATGACCTCTGAAGAGCCGAACTTCGTACGCACCATCACGGCCTTAATCAACGGTGCATTGACCTCTGCACCTGCTTGTCGATTGCCCGGCGTGCAGGAGCGAAGTGTCGCTGTTGGTGTAACCACTGCTCGATCGGTGTGGCGTCGGTGTGGCTCCGGTGGGTTTGGCAGTTGATGAATTGAGGGTGGGCCGAGGGGCTGGGCCCCGACGGCATCTGCATCGACGCCGAGTCGGCGATCTGGTCCCAGACCGCCGACGTTTTTTCGCATACGGGCGATCCGGACGCTCCCGCCGGCGCGTGCGTCCGGGTGCGCGACGGCGGCGAGATCACCCACCGCGTCGAGACCGAGCTGCCCTGCTTCGCGTGCACCCTTGGCGGTCCCGACGGCCGGCACCTTTTCTTGCTCTGCAACGAATTCGAGGGCGTCGACCAGCTGCAGGCGGTGCAGGCCCGCCGGTCCGCCAAGATATTCGTCACCGAGGCGCCTGTCCCGAGGGCGGGCTGAGGTTTACGGTATCGCCAATAGCCCTGCGCGGGCCAAGACATTTCGTCACCGTGACGTATTACTGGTGCTGTGCGGCAGGAAGCGGGGGCCGGTGTCGACCCGCCGGCTTCCCGGATTGCCGGCACCTACTAGGCGTCACCTAAACGTCCGAAACCATCGACGCACTGGGACCTTCTTCGGCAACCGTGCGCGCCGCGGCGGGTCCGCGGGGCAGCGCTGCACCGACGCCGGCGGTATCCGATCACCGGGGATGCGAGTTCTTTAACCGAATGCGACCTGCGCATGCTTCTACCGATAAGCGACATTATGTCAAGTCAGCCGAGACTGTTGCCGCCGCCCAGATCCCCCAACTACGTCGTTCGAACCCGCTATCCCTCGACGGTCTTCTTTAGGCCCGACAGCATCGAATTCCAGTTCGCCTCGGCTCGGTTGGATTCGTCCGGGCTTGCGTTGTTGTCCTGGGACAGCTTCACCCGAGTGCCTGAATTCGTGGACGTCAGTTCGTAGGTCAATGTGTGGTAGTTCTCCGGTTTGTCCGGCAGCCCGGTCATGGGGCTGAAATGCGTGACCCGCAACAAATGCGGCTCCTGCACGTCGATAACCGACCCCTTGTCCTCGTATGCAGTTCCGTCATATTCGCCCGACCATGTGATAGGGCTGCCTGGTTTCCAGTCGGTATCGACGCGTGTTCCGAAGAAGTACTTTTTCACGATCTCCGGATCGGTCAGTGCCTGCCACACTCGCTGAATGGGTGCGTTGACAGCGACTTCAGCGGTGGCTGTGAACGTCATCGATGACCCTCCTCCACTAGATATATGACTGAGTCATATTTCGACTACCCTGTAATGCGACCAAAGAAACCAAGCGGCGGGTGCGATGGACAACGACGACGGCGAGCAGCTGATTAACTGGGTGGCGGTAGCCGCGCTCGCCATCAGCGACGCCATTTACGACTCGCTCGAAGCGTCGACCCGACAGGATCGCAGCGCCGCCGTAGCGCTGGTCGCGTTGGCGGATTTGGCGCACGCGGGGTCCGTTCAGTCGTTGAGCTCGATGATGGGTGTCACTCACTCGGGTTGCGTCCGGATCGTGGATCGACTGGCTCGCGACGGGCTCGTTGACCGGAGGCCCGGTGCGGACGGCCGCACCCGCTCCCTAGCGCTGACAGCCGAAGGACGACGACTTGCGCACCGGCTGCGACGCGCTCGCCACGATGCGGTCGTCGCCGCGCTCAGGCGGCTGAGTGGCGAGCAACGGAATCAGCTTCGCGGGATAAGTCGTGCGGTCGTTGAGACGTTGGCGCACGACCGCCTCGAACATCGCCGAACTGGGCAGTCACCGGGCGGCGGCTGGCTGTGCCGGCTATGTGATGCGGCAGCCTGTGGGCGCGATGTCGGTCAGTGCCCAGCCGCGAACGTGGCCCACCGGCGTGATGCATGAACACAGCCGCAACCGATCAGTACTTGCGCTCCCCTGCCACACGCCGACCACCCACCGATTTCGCTTGCCGTCCAAGGAGTTCCGCGTACTCCGGGTCGAGCAGGCGGTCTTCGTGTGTTGCGGTCTTCGAGGCCCCACGGGGCGAGCCTTCCGTGCCGTATCCGCTGCTAACCCATTGTCAAGATCGCGGCCGCGGCGACGCCCATCACCGTTGCGAGAGCCACCAAAATCACCGCGATCGCAGCGCGCACGATCTCTTCTTCCGTGAGTCGCCAGCACGGCTTCGATTCGACGAGAACGGTGGCCCCTCGACGGGCGATTGCGTTCACTTTTGCGACCGCCAAAAAGACATCGTCATGCCCGTCGGTTGCGTCTTTGTCGACTGGGTTGTGCGCGGCGATTGCGGTGGTCATATCAGCCCCCGGGCGTAGGAACGCCGATCGGCGTTATTAGGTAGGGAGGTCGAAAGGTTCGGCCTTCTCGTATATCCCGAAGATACGAGTGCGAGATCACGATTGCGGCAATGCTCCTTAACGGTCACAGCACACAACGCGGTGCAGTCCCCGCATGATCACCTCGACAAGACCATCGAATTGTTTCGACGTCGTCGCGTCGGCCTCGAGGTGGGCCAGCATGCGGTAGACCAGGGCGCGATTCAGTCCAATTGATACGCCGAGCCGTTCGCGCGCCGCGTCCGAGGTCATAGCCGAACGGTCACCGTTTGGTATCCGTTTGGGAGCGCAACCGCGTTTCGGCTGGCGCAGCCCTATCGGTAACAACAGTCACATCGTTAACATCGCGCGATGCACAGTTTGCCCCCGCTGGCCAGCGACGTGCGACCGCGAGCGGCTTCTCGGCGCGACGCGCTGCGCTATGCAATAGCGTTGGCCGGTTTGGGTGTCGGATCATTAGGCTGCGGGATGCCGGCGGCGGCCGTCGCCGCTCCTCCCCAACTGATCGACTTCGCCGCGCGCCAAATTCCTGCGCAGCAGATTCGAGCTGCCGGCTATAGCGGTGTGGTCACCTACGTTTCGGAGTCGCGTCCTGGCTCATCGTTTGGCGCCAAGCCGATCACTCGGCCCTACGCCGACTCATTGAAAGCCGCAGGCCTGGTGATCGTCAGTAACTACCAATACGGCAAACCTGGTGGGTCGGCACCGTCGGACTTCACGCGCGGCTACGTCGGCGGCATCGCGGACGCGCGCACCGCCTGGCAGCTGCACACCGCCGCGGGTGGCAGCCAAGGTGCACCGATTTTCTTCACGATCGACGAGGACATCAATCGCGACACCTGGAATCGCAGCGCGCTTCAGTGGTTTCGCGGAATCAACTCGGTTCTTGGGGTTCAACGCACGGGGGTCTATGGAGGCGTGAGGGTGTGTGAGTGGGCCGCGGCCGATGGCGTTGTCGGGTCTTCGAGCACACCTGGTCGCCGCTGGGTTTGGCAAACTCGAGCCTGGTCCGGCAATCAGGTCCACCCCGCCGCTGTTCTCTACCAGCGAGTCGTGAGCACCTCGTCCAATCCCGGGCCGAAGGTCGGCGGACTCGAAGTCGACGTCAACGACGTCCTGGCTTCCGATTGCGGCCAGTGGAACCTCCATGCGAGCCATCCCAGTGGCGATGTGCGGTAGTGGCGAGATCGCTGAACGCCTGATTCGGGCTACAGCCCGGACGGTACGGCCTTGCCGTTCACCGTCACCTCGACCTGGCCGGTCTTCGGGTTGTACTCGATCTTGCCGTGCTCGAAGTTCGACACGAGCAGATCGCCGACGGCGTTCGCGTCGCTGGTGGGCAAGCCCAGCGGACCTGCCGAACCGTTGGTGCCGGTGACCGCGGGCGTGCCGTCCGGGTCGCGTGGGACATTCCAGGCCTCCCGGATCTTGCCCACGGTGATGTATGCGGGCGTGCCGTCCGCGCCGTTCTTGGCGGTGATCGCGCCGCCCTGGAACTGCTGGAACACCACGCCGCTGTCCCGTGTTCCGGCGTTGCGGTCACCCGTTAGCGGCTTGCCGAGAGCCTTCTTCTGATCCTCGGTTGCCGACGAGTACTTCGCAGCGATCGGGCCGGTTAGCGTCACCTCGATGTCGCTCTCCCCGACCAGCTTCACCTCGGTGGGCGGCGCTGGGGATTTAGACGTGGAACTGGCGTTCGCCCCGACCTGGGACGGTGGCGACGCGACCCTCTGGCCAGTGCTGCAGCCGGCAGTGATCAGCGCGACGGCGGCCAGGCCGACGACTGCCGGGTGGCGGTATGCGATCGTTCTCATGGGCTTCCTCCCCGTCTTCCCGTGGTGTTGGTCAACTTGCGGCTGGCATTCCCGCCCGGCCCCGGACCACAACCGAACCACTTGAGTTGCGCAGGCGTCGCGGTCGTCGTAGCTCCGAACGACCTTACGACGCGGTCATAGCCGGCCAGGCAGAGCATCGCATCGATGGTTTGAAATTCCGAGCTGTGGATAGACCTCCATCCAACTGCCGCTCCTGGATAGCGGCACATCACGAAGGGAGTCAGACGTGGCGTTCTCACACATTGCATCGAAAACAACGGCAGCCACGGCTGCACTGGCGGCGGCGGGAATCCTCGCGGCGACGCCGGCATGGGCCGATCCGCAAGTGCTGCAATTCGGCCAGATGGCAGAGCTTTCCAGTAATGGCGGCACCATCGACTACACCGTGAGCAACCTGCAGCCCAGCGGCCACAACGACGGCATCTGGTACTCCGACGTCACCGCCACCGGCGTCAGCGGTAACGCAACTCCGAACATTGCCGACTTCAACGCGCGGGCCGTCAACAGTTCCACGTTCGCGGTGATGAAGGGCAACCAGACCGACGGCCTTCCGGAGGGGCCACTCCCCTTAGGCACCCCTGTTAAGGGCCGCATTTACTTCGACGTTCGCAACGGCACGAACCCCGACAGTGTCGTCTACCGGGACGCCGGAGGCACGGACAAGGTCGTCTGGAAGGGCTAGCAACTCGGCACGCGTCCCCGCCCAACCGGGTGTGTCGGCCACGACCTGCTAGCTGTTCGGCGACGACCGAATTATCGGAGCCGTTCCGCTTCGGCGCCTCCCCGCGTTAGTCTTTGCCGATGATCGCGGGCGAGAAGGCGCCTGACTTCACTCTGCACGATCACACCGGTCAGCCTCGGACACTGGCGGCGCTCCTTTCCGACGGCCCGGTGGTGCTGTTCTTCTTTCCATTAGCGTCTTCACCAATCTGTACAGCCCAGGCCTGTCATTTTCGGGACCTGAGCAACGAATTCGCCCGGGTGGGCGCCCAGCGGGTCGGCATTAGCACGGACACCGTCGACAAGCAGGCCCACTTCGCCCAACAGCGCTCATTCGACTATCCACTGCTCTCCGACGCTGACGGTGTGGTGTCCGAGCTATTCGGGGTGCGCCGGGGCAGGTTCGCCAAGCTGCGCCGATCCGTCGTGGCGCGTGAGGCGGCCCGGGGTGGCCGGCACAGTCGGCGCCGCGGCCTGCTGGCCCGGCTGCTGCCGGTCAGGCGGACCACGTTCGTCATCGACACCGACCGCACCGTGCTCAAGGTCGTCTCGAACGAGCTGCGCGCATCGGTGCACGCCGACCAGGCCTTGTGGTTCCTGGAACACCACAACACGTCGCCACCGGTCCGCGAGAAGCACACCGACGCGCATCAGCTGTCGGAGGGCGAGAGCGAACCGGTCGGCGACTGGTTCACCGAACCTCAAACCGCCGACGAGCCGAGCCCGGTGCGGCCATACGCGCTGACGGCTGGCCATACCGACTCTGGCGTCGAACTGCCGCTCGAGGCGCGGATCGAAGCGCTCAACACCACAGCGAAGCCGGCGCGCTGGCCGAGAAATGATGTGCGGGGCCAGATCCTCGCGTGGTGCGTGGACAGCCCCTCGGTCGCGGAGATCGCGGCTCGTCTGGCCTTGCCGCTCGGCGCGACGCGGTTCCTGGTCGGCGACCTGGTGACAAAAGGTTATTTGCGGGTGCACGCCCCCCTCGGCGACTCGATGACAATCGACGAGCGACGTGAACTGATAAGAAGGACGCTGCGCGGCCTGCGAGCACGCCACTCGGCTTGACGAAGTGTCCTCGCCTCTCACCCGCGTTCGATCACTGACACCGAACCATGGTTCAGGTCGCTAGTGACATAAGCGAAATGCGTTCTTGGGTCGACAGCGATGGCGAGCGGATTGTTCCCGACGGGAAGGATTCCGGTGACGGTGCGTTTCGCGGTGTCGATCACCGACACGGACGCACCGCTGTAGTTGGCGACGTACGCGGTCTTCGTTGCCGGGTCCACCGCCACACCGGCGGGGCGTTGTCCGACGGGCACACTCGCCGTGACGGTGAGGCTATTGGTGTCGACGAAGGACACCGACGCGTCGTCGCCGCTGGCGATATAGGCGGTGTGCGAATCGGTATCGATTGCGATGCCGGCCGGTCGGCCACGAAGCGCGACGGAACCGATAACGGTTCGGTTCGCCGTATCGATAACCGTCACTGTCGGATCGGCAGTCGTGACGAACAGGCGGTGGGCGGTCCGGTCGATGGCTACTCGGCTTGGACCTTTGCCGGTGGGCACCGTCGCCGTCACGGTATGCGTGGTCGTGTCGATGACCGACACCGATGCGCTATCACCAGTGGTGGCATAGGCGATACGCGCATCCGGGTCGACCACTACTCCGCCGGGGTGGGTACCGACACCTACCGAGGCGATGACCTTGTTGCTGGCGATGTCGATGACCGACACGGAGGAGTCGTCGTAGTTGGTGACGTAAATGGTCTTGGTCGACGGATCCACCGCCAGGCCCACGGGGTGGCGTCCCACCGCGGTGGTGGCGGTGACTGTGCGGCTGGCGGTATCGACCGCCGAGACGGAGTTGGAGCCGGTGTTCGCGACGTAGGCCGTGTGTCCGGCGGAGTCGACCGCGATGCCAAAGGCGCCGTTGCCCACCCGGATTGAGCCCGCGATCGTAGGTGTGCCACTCGGCGGCGCCGTGACCGTCGCGCTAGGTGCCGGAGGTGGTACGACGGCCGCCGGGGATTCCGTCGTCCGCGTAGCTGCGGTCGTGGATGTGTGTGTGCGCAGAAGGTATACGCTCGCGCCCGCCAGGGCCACGATCGCAGCGATCACCGCGGCGACCACCCATGGCCGTTTGGCGCGTTTGAGGTTTCCCTCCACGAACTGGAATGTGTTGCGGGGCAATGGTTTCTGCACGTGCTCCGTTTGCTCTCCGACCGTCTGTGACTGGACGGTCGGATCCGGTAGGCGCATCGGCATAGTGATCGCGTCACGAGCGGCCCGTGCCATTTCCACCGGGGTGGCGTAGCGCCGGTCAGGGTCCTTGGCCATACCCGTGGCGATGACGGCATCGAAGGCTGGCGGCGCGCCGGAGTCGGAAGGCCGCGGCGGCGGGGCGGACAGATGCCCTGCCACTTGTTGCTCGATGCTGTCACCCGGAAATGGGGCGCCTCCCGTCAAGCACTCATAGAGCACGCAGGCCAGCGCATAGATGTCCGAGCGCGCATCGGCCTGACCGACACCGAAACGCTCCGGTGCCATGTAGCGCAGCGTGCCCATCACCACGTCCGTGCCCGTCAGGCCGGTCTCACCCACAGCGCGCGCGATCCCGAAATCGATCAGATACGCAAAATCGTTGTCGTCGAGCAAGATGTTGGAGGGCTTGATGTCCCGATGGACCAATCCGATCTTGTGCGCGGCATACACGGCGTGCGCCAGCTGCTCGACGATGTGCACCGCGCGTGCGGGTGGCATCGAACCGGAGGCCAGCACGGTTGCCAGGTCGCGGCCTTCGATCAGCCGCATGTCGACGAATAGCCGCCCGTCGATCTCGCCGTAGGTGTGAATCGGCACCACGTGAGGGTCGTTTAACTGCGCAGCCGCGTGGGCCTCGCGACGGAATCGCTGTTGAAACGTCCTGTCCGCAGCAAAATGCGCCGGGAGAACTTTGAGCGCGACGATCCGATCGGTGACGGTGTCATAGGCCCGCCAGACCTCGCCCATGCCGCCTCGGCCAAGCAAGTTGATTAGTCGGTACTGGCCGAACGGGGTCCCTTCCACCGAAACCTCCCGACAGCAGCAAGCCAGCAACACCATAATCCACCGCTGACGCAGTTTGGGGAAACCCTCGCAAACGCGGTTCGGAGGCTGCGGCTCAGCTATCCCGGCGGGCGTCCGTCCCGTTAACGAGCTCCAGCGCCGCCGCGACGACGGGCTTGGCCCACTCCGGCGTCGAGGTCAAGTCAGGCGGCCCGACGATCCGGCCGCGCTGCATGTGCAGCACCAAGACCGGCCGGGGTGTCTGCCCCTTCGCCGGGTCGGCGGTCGCGGAGTTGTCGTACACCCGTAGCTCGGTCAGCACAGGCAGCAATGTCACGAGATTGATCAGGCTGTGCCGGCAGCGGCGTCGGATGTCGGCTTCGGGAATGTCATGCCCACCGCCGCGGACCCGTTGCCGGACTCGCGCGATGTGGGCGTCGTCGGTGTCGAGCCCGACGTAGAACACGTGGATTTCAATGCCACGCTTGGCGGCATCGGCCAGCAGCCGCGGCATGGTGTTGCCGCCGAGTGTCGTCTCGAACGTGAAATCGAGGCCCTTGTCAATCGCCGGCTCCAGCAGCTTTCGGCCTTGGTCCCAGGCCGCCGCGTTCGCCTCGGTCTGGCCTAATCCGGGGTTGGCCGCCATGATCTCGCGTGCGGCCTCGTCGGGGTTGTAGTACTCACCGCCCTTGTCGCGGATCGTCGCGCCGATGATGCTGCTCTTGCCGGCGCCGTTGACGCCGGCCAACACGTGTATCTGCGGCGGCGTCGTTGGTTTGCGAACCATGGCCCGCTTTGGATCACCGTCGCTGGGCCGCGCGCGCCGCCTTCACCGCGGCGGCGCCCAATTCCTCCGGCGTGGCGTCGAAGGCCGCGGCGACCCCGGCTTTGGCTTTCGGGGTCTGCATGGTGGCCAGCATCGTGTCGAAGCGCTCGCTGAGGTCGTCGAGGGCAGGTGTGACCGGCGCGGTGAGTGCCTCGAATTCGGGATACGACAGCAGCACCGCCCGAGGAGTGTCGTGCTTGGTGATCACCACTGCACCGTTGAGTGCGGCCTCCTCAAAGACCGTGCCAAACTCGTTCTTGAGGCGGCTGGCGGTCACCCTGGGCACGTCGACCAGCTTGCCGTCGCGATTGCGGAACGAGACGGTGGACGCGGCGCCCGCCTTGGTGGTTGTCGGCATACGAGCTATTTTAGCCTTTTTGTCTATTTTGTGCATAGGCCAAAACTGTGGCGGACGGCGTGCTAGTCAGCCGAGATGGATTGCGGTGAAAGCAAGAAGTTGGTCGGTCTGGAACGGTCACATAAAGCGCTGCCGGTAGGTCTCGTCGTTGATCCCATTGCGCGCGAAAGGGTTTGCCGAGACGGCGGGTGATTCGCCCTCTCCTGCCGGCCGGCGGTATTCCCCTTCATGAGGTGCCAGATGTCGCGCGGTAAGGGCAATGAGCATGATGACGACGGTCGCCCAGCAGTACCAAGGCATAGACGCGGCCTCCCCGATCGGATCCCGCCAGAGTAGGCAGGTGTTGTTGCGGCAACGCTGCCCGTGGTGATCTGCTTGCTAAAACCTGCTCACCGGCAACTCTTGAGGGCGGTGAGGTCGTCAGCGGTTCGAGGTTGCGCGGATGGGCGCGCGCCAGGGCTTGCGCCGCTCGATGACGTACGTTTCACGATGCTGCCGCGCCCACCACAAGCGCAGGGTTTGCGTATCGATAGGTGCAGTTGGCTCGTCAAAAGGCGATGGTGCGCTGTACATGCGGCCGTGCCTGCTCAATTGTAGACGTATCCGTTCACTATGCGAAAGGAGCATACTCGCGCCGCCGAAGGAACGCTAGCGGCTACTAAAGGATTGTTGGAAGGCACGCGGCCCTAGCCGGCGGGAGGTACCACTGGTGGACGGCAGATGTTGGCGGTCGGATCCCACCACCAGCCGTTGTCACACGCCAACGGTTGCGGTCCCACCCCGAGCGGCCGGCACACGTTCGCCGTGGGGTCCCACCATTGGCCCGGGTCGCATGCCAAGGGCTGTGGCCCGACACCCAGTGGCCGGCATACGTCGCCCGTCGGGTCCCACCACTGGCCTGGGTCACATTGCTGAGGTATCGGCCCTCCTGCGGGCCGGCACACCTCGGCCTTCGGGTCCCACACATCGCCGTTACCGCAGTCGGCCCAGCTCACCGCCGGAGTTGCGATCGTTACGGTGGCCATCGTTGCCCACGCAACCATGGCGACGGAAACCAGATGGCGAATGGATGTCCTCATTGCGGGCCTCCCCCTAGCCGTATGCATTATCGAACCCGGCCCAGCCGGACAGGTCAAGCACCGGTTTGCCCCGGCTACCGTGAATTCTGTGACCACGCCTACCGAACATTCGGCTGACGAAGCCGACATTCGACACCGGATCGACGCGCTCGCCGGCGCGATCCGCGCCCGGGATCTCGAGGCTGTGATGTCGGCTTACACGACAGATGTTGTGTCGTTCGACATCGAGCCGCCCCTGCAACACGTGGGGACGGAAGCGAAACGGAAGAACTGGGAGCGCGTATTCGCGGCCTACGAGCAGCCGGAGTACGAGATTCGCGACCTGACGATCACCGTGCGCGGCGACGTCGCATTCGCGCACAGCCTCAATCGGCTCAGCGGCACCCTGAAGGGTGGAAACACGACCGCCGGCTTCTGGGTTCGAGCCACGATGTGCTTCCGGAAGATCAACAACCGCTGGCTCGTCGCACACGACCACGCGTCGGCACCCCTGGATCCGGCAACCGGCGCGGCGTTGCTGAATTTGGAGCCCTAATCGGGCGCTTCGCTCCCTGCCTCCGGGAGATTGGCAGTATTTGGCAGTTCGCGGGGTGGCCCCGGCAGCCGCTCTCGGGCTTCGATTGTGGTGGGTCGGCACCGAGGCGCGAGGAGGAACAACCGACATGGCAGAGCTGGCACTCCGGCAGGGCACGATCGAATATCAGGAATTCGGACCGCAGGATTCTGCGCACGCGCCCGTGTTGTTCGTGCACGGCATCCTGGTCGACGGTCGACTGTGGCGCGAGGTCGCTGAAGGCCTGGCGCGCCGTGGTTTCCGTTGCATCGTGCCGACGTTGCCGCTCGGCTCGCACACCATCCCGGTCAGTGATGCCTCGGCGCTCTCGCTGCGCGGTGTTGCGGAGATGATCAACGACGCGATCGTGGCCCTCGACCTCTCCGATGTGACCCTCGTCGGCAGCGACACCGGTGGCGGGATATGCCAACTGCTTGTCGACGCTCATCCGGACCGGATCGGACGGCTGGTGCTAACCAACTGCGACGCCTTCGACAAGTGCCCGCCCTTCCCGTTCGACCTCGTGTTCGCGTTGCTTCGCGGCCCCATCTCGATCAAGGCGCTCTTCGGACAGATGCGGGTGCGGGCACTGCGCAACTCGCCACTCGGCTTCGGCCTGCTGATCAACCATCCCGATCCGGACGTCACCGCCGCGTGGCTGCAGCCCTGCCTCAAGGACGCACGCATCTGCCGCGACCTGGCGGCGCTCCTGCGTCAGGTCGCGGTCACCGATCTCACCGACGTGGCCACCCGGCTCCCCCGGTTCACCAAGCCCGTCACGCTCGTGTGGGGACAGCGGGATCGCTGCTTCACCCCGGGCTTGGGCCGGCGCCTGGCCAAGCAGTTCAGCGACGCGAAGCTGATCGAGGTCGCAGACGCGAAAACCTTTGTCTCACTTGACCAGCCAGACGCGGTCATCGACGCGATATCGGATATCGCCGCCCGGGCTGGGCGTCAGGTATGAACGAGTAGCGCAGCTACGACACGCCTATCGGTGTTGTCCTCGCGGCTCTGCAGCGCCACCATCGCCACCATATGGAGGGATGCCGAAGAAGCGCGGGCAGGATCGCGAGAGGGTCGAAGTAGGTGACGCGCTCGATCGCCCTGCCATCGCGCAGCAGCAGTCGGTTCACGTTGGACCACTCGATGACGGAGCTCGCGATGCGGGCGTGCAGCCGGAACTCGATGAACAAGAGGTCGCCCTCTCCGCACCAGCGGTCAACGTGCGCGCGCAGGTCAGGAAGGCAGCACCAGATGCGTTGGAAGTCCGCTTGCGCAGCGTGGATCCCGACCATGGGAGCCGCGAGAGGCTGCAGCAACACAACATCCGCGTGAAGGAGTTCCGGCAGGCGTTGTGGTGAGGGGTTGCTCCAGAAGTCGGCAAATCTGGCGACGAACTCTTCCGGATCCGAGTTTTTGTTCACTCCGTCAACATGCGTGTCAGTGCCCTGCCACTTCGACACACGGCGCTGCCAACGACTGCCAAATTACTGCGCCGACGGGGTGAGCTCGACGTGAACCGTGCGACCGAACTTGGACCGCATGAGACGGTGCGTCAGCGGCACCACCACGCCATGCAGGACGGGGTATTTCTGCCGCAGCAGGTGTCCCACGTTGCGGTACTCAGCACCTTCTAGGATGCGGACAGTGCCGGGTTGCACGGATCCCGTCGGCTTGCCCGATGCTGTCGCCGGGCCGAACTCGACGCTCGGGTTGCGCCGAATCCGGCGAACTTTGATCGCCCTCTCGAAGCTGCGGAAGTAGGCGCGGTCGCCGTCGACCACGATGCTGACCGGGCTCGAGCCGGGCGTGCCGTCCTTGCGAAACGTGATGAGCCGGATCGTCTTCTGCCGCACGAATCGCGCCAACGCCGGAGTGGTGGCGGTGCCAACGGCACCCAGAACGTAGCCGAGCTGACCCAACCGCAGCGCGAATGCCGCCACCAGCAACACCGATACCACGCCGAGCCCCCACGCCTGCGCCGCTGAACCGCCCAGCTCGAGGTCCATCACGTGGTTCACGGTGTGCAGGGTGTTGGCCACAAGAAATCCCGCCAGCGTGGTGGCCAGGGCGTCCGCCCAGATCAGCGCAAGCAGGAGCCCTACCCCCAGGCCTATCTGGAACGCGCCGAGGTCGTGCAGGAAGTGCCGGTGCACATCGAAGCCGACGGCATTTGCGAATGACGTCGGACCGACGAGGCACCAGATCCCGATCCCGACGGTGATCGCCCCGACCAGAGCCGTCACCGCGACCAGGTATATGCGCGCCAGGCTGCTCAACCGATTCATCACGCCCCCTCGTCCACGTTGCTTGTTCTCTTTCATTCGCTAGACGTAGTAGCGCACCCACATGTGACAACACGACCGACGATCCACCGATGAATTCCTGGGCCGCCGCCGGTCATACCTTTGAGACCGACAGATCGACAGCAAAGGTTGAAGCCATGCCTAACGCCCTACCGCCAATCGTTGATCACCAGACGTGGCGCGCCGCCCTCGACGAACTGCGCAAGCGCGAGAAGGCCGCCACCCGCGAGCTGGACGCGATCGCCGCCCAGCGGCGCCGTCTGCCGATGGTCGAGTTGCCCGACTACACGCTGATCGGCGCCGACGGCCCGATCCGGCTGGTCGATGTATTCGCTGGCCGCTCGCAGCTCATCACCTACCACCACATGTGGACGGACGGCGCGGAGTGGCAGTGCGGCGGGTGCACGGGCTTCACGTCGCAGTTCACCCGCCTGGAGTTCCTCGACAGCTACGACGCCCGTTTCGTCATCGTCACCAACGGGCCGATCGACGAGGCGCTCGCCTACAAGCGGAAAGTCGGCAACCGGATGGAGTGGTACTCGTCGTCGGAGAGTTCGTTCGGTGCCGACATGGACGCGCCGCCTGGCGGCGGCTTCGCGGTCAACGTGTTCCTGCGCGACGGTGACACCGTGTATCGCACGTGGCATACCAACGGGCGGGGCACTGAGCAACTCAGCCATAGCTTCGCGCTGATCGACATACTTCCGTGGGGCCGTCAGGAGGAATGGCTCGATTCGCCCGAAGGGTGGCCGTCGCGTCCCACATACTCGGGTTGGCTCGACTCCCCCGATATCGCCCGCGCCTACGGACCCAGTGACAAGTAGGGACAACGCATGACCATCACCACCGAACGCTACGTCGTCACCCGCACGATTGGCGCGAGCCCGGCAGCGATTTTCGCCGTCCTCGCCGATCCGTCCCGGCACGCCGCCACCGAGCCCACCGATTGGGTCCGCGACGCCTTGGACACCACCCCGATCACCGGTGCGGGCCAGATGTTCGCGATGAACATGTACTTGATCCGAGCCGGCGGCGACTACGTCACCTACAACCTGGTCAATGTCTTCGACCAGGATCGCGCCATCGGGTGGATGCCGGGCGTGCTCGACGACGCCGGCAACCACAATCCCGGCGGCTGGTTCTGGCGCTACGACCTCGCGCCGAACGGGGACGGCACCGACGTCACGCTGACCTACGACTGGAGCGGCACGCCCCAGGAGTTCCGCGAGCGGGTCGGCGAGATGCCCATCTTCGGTGAGGACTACCTTGCCGATTCGCTGGCGTCTCTCGAGCAATCCGTCGCGGGCTAGCCAGGCTATCTTTGCCCCGGTGCAGCGGTCCGCCTCTGCCGGGTGCGGCGGGCGTTGTCCCTTCCCGCCCTGGCGATCTCCTTGGCCGTTGCGATAAGCCGATCCGGCCTATCCCGCAGCGAACGCGCCGCAGCCCGCGCAATCATGCTCGGCGTGAACAGCTGCGACGGGCGGACGTCATGGTTCAGCACACCGAAAAGCCTTTGGGTGGCAATGGGATCGGCTCCGAGATCCTTCATCAAGCGCGTGTTGAACGGCGTCGAAGCGCCGGGCCGGCCGAAATCTCGTGCAAACCAATGCATCTCGTAAGCATCCGCGTCGCGCCAGCGCCACCAACGCTGTATGGCATCGTCGGGACTCGAGTTGCCCATGCCGTCCTCGATGGAATCGGCTAGCCGCTCGGCCTGGCGGAATGCGTCGCTGATGCCTTGCCCTGGCGCCGGATCCTTGAAGTGCCCCGCGTCACCCACGAGGACCCATCCGGGTCCGGCGGCCTCCCTGAAATAGCCGTGCCAGTTCGTTAGCACCCGGATCGGACCCACACGTCGCCCGTCTCCGATCACATCGGCGAGCTCAGGCCAGGCTCGCAGACCGGCAGCGAAGTTGGCGTCTCGATTGGCATGGAACTCGGCTTGTTTTGCCATATCGATCGCGATCGCGGCCATGTAGAGATCGCCGTCGGTAGGGCCGGCCAAGAACGCCAGGTCTCCCTGGCGGCCGAGCCGCGCGTGCCCTTCCCGGTCGTGCACATGCTCGAAGTAGGCCCAGGCGAACATCTTTCCCGCCGATGCGATGTGATATTCGCGGGATCCGACCAGCGAGGCGATCGTCGAGTGACGGCCGTCGGCGCCGACCACCAGCCGGCCTTCGATGGGGCCGGCGGCGGTGTCTACCCCGGTAACGCGCCCGTCTTCGGTGATGACGTTCGTGACGCGCAGCCCCGTGCGAACATCAGCGCCCGCCGCGGCCGCGGCGTCGACGAGCAAGGCGTCCAGCGTCACCCGCCGAACGCACAGGCTCGGGTGGGTAGAGATCGCGGGATCGACGGTCGCCTCGATTCGAACGGCGTCGTCGATCACCATCGTCATCCGATCGAGCGGTACCGCGCCGGCGGCCATGACCGCTTCGAGCACGCCGAGCTGATCCAGCACCCGTGTGCCGGAGGGCTGCATGATGTGGGTCGACGGGGTCTCCGACGGAAACCGGGCGCGGTCAACCAAACAGACGCTGAAGCCCCGTCGCACGAGCATCGCCGCGAGCGGCGATCCGGCGCACCGCGCGCCGACTACCACCACATCGAATCGCGTCATACCGCTCCTTCGGTCTGTCGAAGAGCTATTGCCAGGGACACTACCGAAAGACTAAGAGAAGAGTAAGAACTTCTTAGATAACTTTTAGATATCTGCCCGCCGACGCAGGTGTGCCGCGGATTCGTCGTCGGCCAGCAAATCCCGCGTTAGGCTCCTGGCACGATCACATCGCGCATCGGGAGCCCGCTATGAAGTCAGAAGCGCAGGAACCGGGAATAGACCCACGCCGGCTACGCGAATTCAGCACCTTCGAAAAGTTCTCGGATAAAGATCTGGAGCGTCTCGTGCACGCGGCGCACCACACTTCGCGGTCGGTGCCATGGCCGCTGATTCGTGAGCAGACTCCGTCGGACGCGTGCTACATCCTGCTCAGCGGAGAGGCGGGCGTGTATGTCGGCGACGACCGCATCGCCGTCCTGGGGCCGGGTGAGGTGATCGGCGAATCCGCGCTGCGCCGTGGGAAATTGCGTTCCGCGACCGTGACGACGATGGGGCCGGCCGAGGTGCTGCGCATCGACCGCGACGATCTCGCCCGCTTGCTCGACCAGATACCCGCGCTGCGCGAAACCATGGACGCGACCGCCGCGCAACACGTCCCGGTCACGCCGCCACCCAAACCGAAACCGGCGCGCTCCAAGCTAAACGCTTCGCTCCCAACGGAATTGGTCGAGCGGTTCGAGCGGGCCGCAGACGATGCCGGTGTGGACGTCGCGGGCGCGCTGCAGGCGGCGCTCTCCGAATGGATCGAACGACAAGGCACATAGGTGCCGGATTACTGCGGGTGGGATGCCAGGTAGTCCCCCACCGGGATCGGTGATGTCGCGGCATACCCGATGGGCAGCAACACGTCGCCCGCGTTCGTGTAGCAATACACATCCCACCGGTAATAGCCGGCAAACGCCGCGGGATCAGCGGCGATCAGCGTCGCGTATTGATCGACCGCGCGCACGTATTCGTTCGCGTGGTTGTACCGATAGATGGCGTGATCGCGGTCGTTGGCAAAGCCATTCGCGGCGAGGTAGCGGCCCGCGGCCATGATGCTGTCGTGGGGCGACTCGATGTCGCCGCCCGCCCCGTAGGTCGCGAACGTCGCCGGCAGGAATTGCATCGGCCCTTGCGCGCCGGCGGTACTCGCGCCGACGATGCTGCCGAAGCGGGTCTCGACGAAGTTGATGGCGGCCAAATAGTTCCAGCCGACGCCGGTTTCCGACTCCGCCTGGTGGTAGAAGCCCAGCAGCTGGTCGGCCGGAGTCGGCGGCTCGACGCGCCACGCGGGAAGCGTGTCTCGCACCGGTGTCATCGCGGTGAGCTGCCGCCGGGCGTCGACGTTGCGATCGTAGACGTCGAGCAATGACGACGGGATGCGCGGCCGCGTCGTCGCATCCCATTCGGGGTGGCGCCCGATGGCGCGATAGGCCGCCTGCTGGCGATGCGCCGCCGCCGCCAGCGCCGCCTCCCCCGTCGATGGGTCACGCAGCGCGTTTTCGTCGGCGACGAGGTCGTCGGCCAGTTGCGCGGGGTCGGACGCCAGATGCGGCTGCGCGCCGTCGGGCGTGCTCGGCGCGTCGGCCAGCATGGTAATCGAGGCGAGCTGGATGCCCACCGGCGTGGGCTGCGCAGAACCCGCTAGTGCGACCACGATCGCACCCACGCCTACGACAGCGACTGCATGGTTACGGCTCACGTTGTTCACTCCCGTCGAAACGTCGGGATAGGTCAACGGTAGCGGTGCGTCGACGTGGCGCGCGACCCGCAACGTCAGCTCTGCGGCCCCGCGGGCGGCCAGGGTGAACCCGGGGAGGGTTCGCCGGGTTCACCGTGCTCGCCTCGGGACAGCGGCACCCACTGCTCGCTCGGCGCGGGCTGCTTCGAGGAGGGGAAGTCGCGTAGCTTGCCGGAGGGCTTCGCGTCCCACTTGGCGAACGTCAGCGGTGTCTGCAACCAGCAATGCAGCAGGCTGTACGTCGCCTCCAGCGAGTCCATGTGGGTGCGTTCCCACCCGTGGCTGCCGTCGAGGCCGAAGCCGACAAGCGCGGCCCGGGTGCCTGCGCCCGCCTCGATCGCCGCGGCGGCGTCGGATCGGTAGTAGCGGAACACATCCCGTGCGTACGGTATGCCCTGCTCCTCGGCGAGCCGGCACAGCTTTCGGGTCAGGTGATAGTCGAACGGGCCGTGCATGTCGGCCATCGGGATCGTCACGCCGTCCTCGATCGACTGCTGGCCGGGCGCGCACACCGCGTTGTCGACCGAGATGAGTTCGGCTACGTCCGCGGGCAGGCCGTGGCTGGCCCCGTGCCCGACCTCCTCGGTTATGGTCACCATGATCATGGTGCGGTGCGGCAGCATGATCCGTTTCTCGGAGAAGTTCTTGGCCAGCGTCAGCGCGATGGCGATGCCGGCCTTCCCGTCGAGGTGGCGGGACACGATGAAGCCGTCGGCGGTGAGCTCGGGGCTGGTGATCAACGCGACGAAGTCACCGACCTGCAGGCCGAGTCGGACTAAGTCCTCCCGCGTCGACACCTTGCGGTCGACTCGAACCTCGACGTTCTGCCAGTCGGTGGGTTGGGAGTCGATCTCATGGCCGAAGGCGTGCCCGCTGGCCTTGAGGGGCAAAACGGTGCCGGTGATGAACTCGTCGGGGTCGTCGGGGAAGATCCGGACGCGGGCGCCCGCGGCGAAGCGGGCCGAGAAGGTGCCAACCGGAATTACCTCGAGTCGGCCGTTGTCCTTGAGCCTTCGCACCATGCACCCGATCGTGTCCGCATGAACCACCATCGCCCGGTCGATCGTGGGCGACTCACCCGCGAGTTCGGCGGTCAACGCCCCGCGGCGGGTCAGCGAAAACGGGACGCCGAAGTGATCGAAAGTGTCGCCGATCAGCTGCATCACCGCGTCCGTCCGCCCTGCCGGGCTCGGGGTCTGCAGCAGCGCGAGCAGTGTGTCGACCATCCACGCGCGGTCGCCCTCAGTCAAGGCCGCGGTGTGGCGCACGGTGCCTCCCTTCGCGGTTGTGCGGAATCGCGTTCAACCTACCGCGTGGTCGGCCCCGATTGGCCCCGCGGGCACTAACACTTGCCCAAAATGGGAACCCATGGCCAACGTAGGGAGGAGCACCTCGTGCAGCGACAGGAAATCCGATCACTGGCAGACCTTGCGGGCGAAGGCACCCGCATTCTCACCACGTTCGTGCGGGACACGCACAGCGGCATCGCGGAGCGCGTTTTCGGCGCCATAGGGCCGGCGTCGAAACCTGTGGAGATCGTCCACAACACGATTGCCGCGGCCACGTACTACGCCGTCGACCGCGGGGTGCGGGCCTCGTTACACGGGGCCGGTGAACTGGCCGCCGAAGTCCGCGGCAGCGACGAGGACGACACGGTCCAATCGCATCCCACGGTCGCCGGCGTCGTCGCCGCACTCAATGGGATTTACGGCGACGAGCTGACCAACCGCCGCAACGAATTCGCGCTGACGATGCAGATCCGCCAGCGCGGGAAGCCCGTTGCCCTCGATGCCGCCGCCGTCGCGGCCGCGTTTCCCGAAGCCACCGGCCGGATCGCGGTGTTCGTCCACGGCTGGTGCATGACCGAAATGTCGTGGCGGCGGCAGCCGCGCGACGGCGAGACCGCGCTCCCCTACGGCACCCGGCTGCGCAGTGACCTGGGGTTCACGCCGGTCTATCTGCGGTACAACACGGGACTGCACATCTCCGACAACGGCAAGGCCTTGGCCGCACTGATCGACGAGCTGCGGGCGCTGTGGCCGGTGCCGGTCGAGGAGATCGCGTTGATCGGCCATTCGATGGGCGGCCTGGTAATCCGCAGCGCCTGCCACTACGGGGTCGAGCAATCGCAGCGCTGGCCCGACGCCGTTAGTCACGTCATCTGCCTGGGTTCTCCGCACTTGGGAGCCGACCTGGAAAAAGGAGTCAACGCGGCGTCCTGGGTGCTGGCCCGGCTGCCCGAAACACGGGCCGTCTCTTCATTTCTCAACGCGCGTAGCTCGGGCACGAAGGACCTGCGTTACGGTGCATTGCTCGACGAGGACTGGAGCGAATGCGACCCCGATGAGTTCCTGCGGGACCGCTGCCATGAGGTGCCGTTCCTGCCCGGCGCCGTATACCACTTCGTGGCGAGCAGCGCGGGTCCGCGGGCCGTCGGGGCTGTCCTCGGCGACCGCCTGGTACGCCCCGACAGCGCCTCTGGTGTTGGTAAGTCCCGCCAGGTTCCGTTCGACGCGGCGCATGGGCTGACGCTGACGGGCCTGCACCACTTCGATTTGCTCAATCACACAGCCATCTACGCGAAACTGCATGAGTGGCTGGGTGAATCGGCGGGGCCGACCGAGTTCACCGGCTAGGCGGAGTTGTCCTGGCCCCTGGACTCACGCCATCCCCGCTCGAATGGCAGCCGCCAGGCGTTGGGGGCGATCAGTTGGTGGATGGCGTTGGGGCCCCAGGTGCCGGGCTGGTACATCTTTGCCGGCGGCGGGTCGTCGAGCAGTTCCTGCGAACGCTCCCACAACGATTCGATGCCCTCGGCGGTGTTGAACAGGGTGTGGTCGCCGCGCATCGCGTCGAGGATGAGGCGTTCGTAGGCCTCCAGCACGTCGACGACGGTGTCGATCTCCTGGGAGGAGAACTGCATGGACAACTTGTCGAGCTTCATCCCGGGACCGGGTCGCTTGCCGTAGAAGGACAGTGAAACCTTCGAGTTGTCAGCGAGATCGAACGTGAGGTGGTCCGGACCTTGGGTCCCCACGCCCGATCCCGGCGGAAACATGCTCCGGGGAGCCTCTTTGAAGGCGATCGAGATGATGCGGATGCCCTCGGCCATCTTTTTGCCGGTGCGCAGATAGATCGGTACCCCGGCCCAGCGCCAATTGTCGATGCCGACCTTGAGCGCGATGAAGGTCTCGGTGTCGGAATCCTTTGCCACTCCTTTTTCTTGGCGGTAGCCGTTGTACTGGCCGCGCACCACATTTGACGGCTTCACGGGGAGCATCGATCGGAACACCTTGTTCTTCTCTTCGCTGATGGCATACGGCTCGAGGGCCGTCGGTGGTTCCATCACGACGAATGCCATCACCTGAAAAAGGTGTGTCACCACCATGTCCTTGTAAGCGCCGGTGCTTTCGTAGAAGTTGGCGCGCTGATCCAGACCCAGGGCTTCGGGAATGTCGATCTGGATGTGATCGATGAAGTTGCGGTTCCAGATCGGCTCGAAAAGACCGTTGGCGAAGCGGAACGCCAAGATGTTCTGGGCCGCCTCCTTGCCCAAGAAGTGGTCGATGCGGAAAATCTGGGCTTCCTCGAATGTTTCGTGCAGAAAGTCGTTGAGCGACACCGCGCTCGGCAGGTCGGTGCCGAACGGCTTCTCCATCACCACGCGGGAGCGCTCAACGAGTTTGGCGTCGCGCAGCATGGTGATGACGTCGCGCGCCGCTTTCGGAGGGACCGACAGGTAATGCAGGCGGCGCACGTTTGCGCCCAGATTGGCCTCGGCGTCGGCGACCGCGTCCGCGAGGGCTTCGGGCCCGGCGCTTTGCGGGACGTACCTGACAATTTTCGCGAAGCTGGCCCACTCTTCCGGCGTCAGCTTGTGCATGCCGAACGAGTCGATCGCGGTCTTCGCCAGCTCGCGGAACTCGTCGTCGCTGAAGTCTTCCAGCGATGTCGCGACGATTTGGATATCGGGGGCGAGCTCCGACTGATCCAAGTAGGCCAGGCCGGGCAGCAGCTTGCGTTTGGCTAGGTCGCCCGTCGCGCCGAACAGGACGATGACGTGGGGGTCGAGCGGCTGCTCGCCGTGGCGGCGCGGCCGCGCGTCGGGTGCCGGGTAGGAGATCGTCTGCGGTTTCTTGGTGGCCACTTCTGCGATACTTCCACCGCGGCGCCGCCTGCGCACGACTGATTGCGGGCGAACCGCCCGCGTCGCGGTCGCGGGCCGTATGTCAGGATTCGGACATGACTGCACGCAGCTTGGCTCGCATCGGTGGTGTTCTGGTGGCAACGGCGTGGGCGCTGCTCAGCGTGCCCCTCAGCAGTCCGGCCGCGGCCGCCGATCCCTGCTCCGACGTCGCCGTCGTTTTCGCGCGCGGCACCCACCAGGAGCCCGGTCTCGGCAACATCGGACAGGCCTTCGTCGACTCGCTCACCTCGCAGGTCGGCGGGCGATCCGTCGGGGTTTATGCGGTCAACTACCCCGCCAACGACGACTACCACAACAGCGCGAACGCCGGCGCCGCCGACGCCGGCGCTCACATCCAGGACACGGTGGCCAGCTGTCCGAACTCGAAAATTGTGCTCGGTGGATACTCTCAGGGCTCCACGGTGATCGACCTGGCCACCAACGCGATGCCCGCGTCGGTCGCTGACCACGTCGCCGCCGTCGCGCTTTTCGGCGAGCCCTCGAGTGGCTTTTCCAGCATGCTGTGGGGCGGCCAGCCGCTGCCCACGATCAACCCGGTGTATACCGGCAAGACCATCAGCTTGTGCGCCCCCGACGACCCGATCTGCTCTGGGGGCGGCAACATCATGGCGCACGTTTCCTACATCGACGCCGGGATGACTAACCAGGCCGCGACCTTCGCGGCCAACCACCTCAATCAAGGGACGCCGCCGCGCACGTAGCGAGTGCTGACCGTGAAATCCCTAGCTACCTCCTCGCGCGACACCGTCGCGATTCGGATATTGATCGCCATGGTGCTGGGAGTCGCCGTCGCCGTCGCGGTGGGTAACACGGTCGGCTGGCGATTCGCGCTTGTCGGCTGGGTCGTGACCGCCGGGGTGTATGTCGTGTGGACGCGGCTCATCCTGGGCGGCATGGATGCCGAGGAAACCCGCAGATATGTGACACGCGAAGATCCGACTCGGTGGATTGCAGACGTGGTCGTCGTGTCCGCAAGCGTTGCGAGCCTGGCCGGGGTCGGCTACGTGGTGGCCGCCGGGACGCACGCGGGTGCCCCAGCCGTCGCAGCCGCCATTCTCGGCATCCTGGCCGTCGCCGCGTCCTGGTTTGCCGTGCACACGCTCTTCACGGTGCATTACGCGCGGCTCTACTACTCCGACGAGCCCGGGGGCATCAACTTCCACGACCCCGAGCCGCCGCGTTTTCGCGACTTCGCGTATGTGGCTTTTACCGTCGGCATGACCTTCCAGGTGTCGGACACGGAGATTGGGCTGACATCCATCAGGGCGACCGTGTTGCGCCATGCGATGCTGTCCTACCTGCTCGGCGCCGTAGTTCTGGCCGTCACCGTCAACTTGATCGCGGGGCTGGGCGCCAAGCTCTGATCGGCCCGCTCACCTTGCGGCGGTTAACCTGGCGGCATGGCAATCGAGTCCACCATGCTCGCCCTCGGAACCCCCGCGCCACAGTTCGCGCTGCCCGAGCCGGCCACCGGCGCCACGGTCAGCCTCGATGAACTCACCGGTCCCGCGCTCGTCGTGACCTTCATCTGCAACCACTGCCCGTACGTCCAGCACGTCGCCGCCGGCCTCGCCGCGCTCGGCCGCGACCTGGCCGATCTGGGGGTCGCGATGGTCGGCATCTCCAGCAACGACGTCGCCACCTACCCGCAGGACGGCCCCGACCAGATGGCCGAGGAGGCCCGCCGCCACGGTTGGACGTTCCCGTACCTCTACGACGAGACCCAAGAAGTCGCCCGCGCGTTCTCCGCTGCGTGCACGCCGGACACGTTCGTCTTCGACGGTGAGCGTCGGCTGGTCTATCGCGGTCAGCTCGACGACTCCAGACCGAAGAACGACCTGCCGGTGACGGCCGCCGACGTGCGGGCCGCCGTCGACGCCGTGCTCGCCGGTCGGCCGGTCGATCCGGACCAGCGACCGTCGATCGGGTGCGGCATCAAGTGGCGCTGAGCCACGCGCGCGCCGAGCCGCGAGCCGCGCTGCGCCGATGAAAATCGTGCTCGCCGCCTATGGAAGCCGCGGGGATGTCGAGCCGTTCGCCGCCGTCGGGCGGGAGATGCTGCGGCGAGGTCACGACGTGTGCATGGCGGTCCCGCCGAACATGGTTGGCTTTGTCGAGTCGGCGGGGCTGGCGGGCATCGCGTACGGGCCGCAACCCGCTGCGTTCCAATCGGATTCGTTGAAGTGGTTCTTCGGTGGGTGCCCGCCGGGCCCCGGCGTCGGGGATCTCGACCGCGACATGAACAACCGGAACCCGTTGGGCGCGATGGTCGAAGTGATGGAACATGTAGCCAGGGCCTGGGCCGACTGGGGTGAGGCGCTGACGACGCTGGCGGACGGGGCCGACCTGATACTTACGGGCAAGGCCGCCCAGGGGCTGGCCGCCAACGTCGCGGAGTATCACGGCATTCCGCTTGCCGTGTTGCATTTCTTCCCGGGTGGACGGTCGCGCGCGGCTGGCATCCTCGGGGGCATCATCAAGGATGCCGAAGAAGGCCAACGCCGCGCGCTGGGCCTGCCGGAGGCAACCGGATCCTTCGAATCGCTGGAGATCCACGCATACGACGAGCTCTGCTTTCCCGAAATGGCAACGCAATCCAGGGGTGGGCGATCGTTTGTTGGTGCGCTGACACTGGAGTTGCCCACCGATGCCGACGACGAGATGTTGTCGTGGATCGCCGCGGGAACGCCACCGATCTACTTCGGCTTCGGCAATAACGTCCAGCTCCCGTCCCCCGCCGAGACCATCGCCGCAATCAGCAGGGCCTGCGCGGAATTGGGCGAGCGCGCCCTGATTTGTGCTGGGGCGAGCGACTTCTCGGGCATCCGGCCTTTCGACAACGTGGAGGCCGTGGGCGCGGTGAACCACGGCGCCATCTTTCCGGCGTGCCGCGCGGTCGTCCACCATGGCGGTGCGGGCACCACGGCGGCCGGCATGCGGGCCGGAATCCCTACCTTGATCCTCTGGTTCTCGCTCGAAGATCAGCCGATGTGGGCGGCCGCGGTCGAAAGGCTCGAAGTGGGCGCCGGCCGGGCTTTTTCGGCCAGCACCGTCGCATCACTGGTCGAGGACCTGCGTTCCGTTCTCACTCCGCGATGCGTCACTCGCGCTCGCGAGGTCGCCGCCCGGATGACCAAGCCCGCGCAGAGCGCCGCCGCCACCGCCGATCTTCTGGAAGAAGCGGCGGTGTGATGGGAGAACGGCTACCCCGGGTGGCGATACTCGACGACTACGCGGGCGTGGCCCTCGAGCTCGCCGACTGGTCGCCGGTGCAGAGCCGATCCGAAGTGACCGTCTTCGACCGCCACCTTTCCGAGGAGCAAGCCGCGGACGCACTGTCGCCGTTCGACGTGTTGTGCACCATGCGCGAGCGGATGGCGTTTCCGCGCAGTCTCATCGAGCGGCTGCCCAACCTGAAGCTGATCACCATCGTCGGCAGGAACCTGCCGAACCTGGACATGGCCGCGGCCACCGAACACCGCGTCCTTGTCGCGCACTCGGATTTCGCCCATCCGCGATTCAGGTCCGTTCGCGATGCCACTCCGGAATTGGCCTGGGGGTTGATGATCGCGACGGTGCGCAATCTCGCCGAAGAGCACCGTCGCATGCGTGAGGGCGCGTGGCAGACGACCACCGGTCTGACGCTATCCGGCAAGACGCTCGGGCTTCTTGGTCTGGGCAGGATCGGTAAGCGTATGGCTGAATACGCGAAAGTGTTTGGCATGGAAGTCATTGCGTGGAGCCAAAACCTCACCGACGAGGCGGCCGCGGCGGCCGGCGCTCGCCGCGTCGAGAAGGCAACGCTCTTCGAACGATCCGACGTGATCTCCATCCACCTGGTTCTCTCGGAACGCACGCGCGGACTGGTCGGCGCGCCCGATCTGGCCACGATGAAGCCGCACGCCTACTTGATCAACACCTCCCGGGGGCCGATCGTGGACGAGCAGGCCCTGATCGACGCGCTCGCGGCCGAGCGCATTGCCGGGGCCGGCCTCGACGTCTATGACATCGAACCGCTTCCGGCGGAACATCCATTGCGTCGTCTACCGAACGTGACGCTGACTCCCCACCTGGGCTACGCCACCCGCGAAATGCTGGGCGCCTTCTACGCAGACACCGTCGAAGCGGTCGCGGCCTGGCTGACCGGGACGCCCGTCAGGATCGCCAACCCCGAGGCATTGCAGCGGCGAAATTCTAACTAGCAAAACGCAACCCCGTGGCCGGCGCACAAGCCGACCACGGGGTTGATCGCCGGAACTTGCGGGCTAACCCGGGCAATAAGTCGATTCCGCGGCGCTCACCATCGAGGTGACATCCGCGAACGAGATGCCTTTCGCGCCGAGCGTGGAGTGGATGTCCGCGGCAATCGCGTCCGGAGTTTTGCCTGCCGAGCGATCGGCGCATATTTGATGGCCCATCGCGACGATGTCGGAGTCGTCTCCGGACGGCCAGGTAAAACCGAGAGTGTGCATTTTGCTGAGGAATGTGTCATCGGTGGCATCCGCGACCGCAATCGCAGTGCTCGTAAGAAGGGCAGCACCGACCATCATGGGGACAGACAGTCTGGCCAGCCAGCGGGGTGAGGGCATTTGCGCGCTTCCTTTCATCGGGGCGTTAACGGAGTCCCAGTATGAGCGCCAAAAGAGGCGTAAATATGAAGAACCGTGAAATCTGTGAAACAGCTTGCGGAGACCTGAATAGGCAATTCTTTTGGCGTAATTTGTGTAAATGCGGGCCGCGCGTCGCGCCTAGCCCAGTGCGACGGGGTCGCCGACGGCGAGGACGCCCTCTTCGAGCACCTCGAGATACACGCCCGCGCAGGGCTGTGCCCCGGAACCGCCTGCGGGCAAACGATTTTCGGCCGCGGGCGTGCGAAGCGCTTCCGGGGCTCGCGCGAGCGTCCCGTGCTCGAGCGTCGGCACCACACACCGCGAGGTGGACGCAATGACACGCAGCCGTACCTCACCGGCCGTCAATTCCCGCCCGAGCCAGTTGTCTTCGTCATACGGCGGGTAGCCCGCCGGGGTCGCGATCACCAGGTTGGGGCGGTAGCGCAGCGCCTCGACGCCGATGCGCTCCAGCGTCGCCGTGGTGATCGCGTGCAGCGGGGCATCATCGGTAAACGAGTCGCCTGGGGTCGCCTGGCCGATCGTCAAGATGCGGCCCGCGACTTCGGCGTCCACCCCCAGCTCGAGCAGCTTCTCCGGATCCGGGCGTTCGAGCGTTGCGCCGTCCGGCCGTTGGCTGATCAGCCGGACGGGGCGCCCCAACAGCCGCGAAAGCAGTTCATCGACGCCAGGGTCGTCGGCCGCGACGCTTGTCCCGTCGGGCAGTCCGATGTTCACGCGTCCGGCGCTTCGGTTCGCGGTGCACTTGAGCAGCCCACGCCACAGCCGGGCCTGCTTGGCGCTGGCCACATGCCCGGTCTGCGTGTCGACAAGTGCCAGCCGCCGGTCTCCTTCGGCGCCTCGTTCGTCCACGAAGAGGCGGTTCACAACCTCGCCCAGCATCGATTTCACCGGGTAACGGAGCAAACTCTCGACCCGCATCTGCTTTTCCACCACGCAGACCAGTATGCGGCGGGGACCTACGGCGTGCGCCGAGCGGTACGGTTGCGGCGATGAAATTTGTGCTGGCAGCGTACGGAGGACGAGGCGACGTCGAGCCCTGCGTCGCCGTCGGCCGGGAGCTGCTGCGCCGCGGTCACGAGGTGTGCTTGGCCGTCCCGCCCAACATCGTCCATTTCGCCAAGTCTGCGGGACTCATTGCGGTCGCCTACGGGCCGGACACGCGCGAGCAGATGGACGGCGCCATGAATTTCATTGGCGGCGTGGGGAGTCTGATCAGTGCGTTGCCCCAACTCGTAGAGCGAGTCAGCCGGGTCTGGTTGGACAAAGGCGCGACACTGACATCGCTGGCAACGGGCGCCGACCTGCTGGTGGCGCACATGAACGATCAGATGCTTGCCGCCAATGTCGCTGAGTATCATGCCATTCCGCTCGCGGCACTGCACGTCTTCCCGGCGCGGATCCTGGCATCTGGGCCGCTGTATTCGGGCATAACGAAGGATGCTGAAGTCGCCCAACGCCGTGCGCTCGGCTTGCCGGAGGTACCCGGACCTTTAGCACCACAGCTGGCCGACGGCGGATTGCTGGAAATCCAGACCTACGACGAGCTCTGCTTGCCCGGGCAACCGTCCCAATGGGTGGAGCCCGGCCGGCGCCCCTTCGTCGGCGCGCTGACCCTGGAGCTTCCGACGGACGCCGACGACGACGTCTTGGCGTGGATTGCCACTGGAACTCCGCCGATCTACTTCGGCTTCGGCAGCACGCCGATCGACTCTCCCGCCGACATGGCCGCCATGATCGGCGCGGCCTGCGCGCAGCTGGGCGAGCGGGCGTTGATATGCAGCGGTGCGAGCGACTTCAGCCACGTTCCGCACTTCGACCACGTCAAGGTGGTTGGTGCGCTCAATTACGCGGAAATCTTTCCGGCCTGCCGCGCGGTGGTCCACCACGGCGGCTCGGGCACCACGGCCGCGGGCCTGCGCGCCGGAGTGCCGACGCTAATCCTTTGGGCTGTGTGGGACCAGCCGATGTGGGCGGCGGCCCTCGAACAACTGAAAATCGGTGTCGGGCGCCAGTTTTCGGCTACTACCCGGGAATCTCTGGTCACCGACCTCCGCTCGATACTCGTTCCAGAGTGCGTGGCCCGCGCGCGTGAGGTCGCCACCCAAATGACGACACCGGCCGAAAGCGTCGCCAGGGCGGCCGATCTCCTCGAAGACGCCGCCCGCCTGGGCCACTAGGCTCAGTCTGGTGGAGGATCGGGGCGCGAGATCTTTCGATCCGTCGGTGCTGCGCGAAGCGATGGCCCGGCGGCTGTATCGCCGCGCGGAGGCCGAGGGTCAAATCAGGCTGCCGGCCGTCCCGGGACTGCTCGACGAGTACGTCTCGATGTGCCAGAACCTCTTTGCCAGCTTGGGCATACAACACACGGCCGACCAAGCCGCTCAGCTCAAGTCCGTGCTCCAGCACGAGCTGGAGAAGGCATTCAAGGGCTCGTCGCGGTCGAACATCGTCATTTCGTTTGACACCCCCTTCGGGACGGGGCTGAACTATCGCGTCAAAGCCGAGGTGTCGACCATCGCGGTCGAATACGACCACTGGGTCGCCACTCGTAAGGGGCCGCTGTTCGGCACCGAGGCGGACGCGCGTGTGGTGGCGCTGGCCGACGAGGCCGCCGATGCCCGGTCCACCCGCGTCCTTGACATCGGCGCCGGGACCGGGCGCAACGCCCTGGCGCTGGCCCGGCGGGGGCACCCAGTGGACGCGGTCGAGATGGCGCCGAAGTTCGCCGAGATCATTCGATCTGAGGCAGAACGGGATTCACTGCCCGTGCGTGTGATCGAGAGCGATGTCTTTACGGCCGTGGAGGGCGTTCACGACGCGTATCAGCTCATCGTGGCGTCGGAATTGGTGCCCGACTTCCGGACGACGCGGGAGCTGCGCGGCATGTTCGAACTCGCCGCGGACTGCCTGGCTCTCGGAGGACGCCTGGTGTTCAACACCTTCGCGGCGCGCCAGGGCTACACCCCCGACGACGCCGCGCGGGAATTCGGACAGCAATGCAACAGCACGATCTTCACCCGCGACGAGCTCGCGGAGGCCGCGGGCGAGCTCCCCCTTGCGCTCATTGCCGACGACCTCGCCTACGAGTACGAGAGAACCCACTTGCCCGAGGGCGCTTGGCCGCCCACCGCGTGGTTCGAGGGATGGGCCCACGGCTTGGACGTGTTCGACGTGGAGCGAGACGAGTCGCCCATCGAGTTGCGCTGGCTCGTGTACCAGAAGGAAGCCTGAGTCCTTCCCGTCCTGTGGGCTAGGCCGTCAAATCGCGAGTTGCGGGCCCTTCCAGCAGCGTGCCGTCCGGGGCGAATCGTGATCCGTGCAGCGGGCACTCCCACGCCTGGTCCGCGTCGTTCCAGTTCACGATTCCGCCAAGGTGTGGGCACACCGGCGAGACGGTGTGCTCGGTGCCGTCGACCCGGCACCTGGCCTCCAAATGCCAAGGGGGTCCGCTCACGACCCCGCCCTCGCCGTTGACGGGGCTGCGATGGCCGGTACGAATCACCGGGAAGATCCAGCCCTTGGTCAGGTTGAAACCGACCTCGAGGTTGGCCTGCACCGCGGTCAGCAGGCCCGACAGCTCGTGGGGGCTCCAACTGGCGAACGCGCCGGTCCAGTCCATCCGCCCGCCCAGGATGCGGCTCGACAACGCCAATGCCGCGGCGGGCCCGTTCGTCATACCCCATTTGTTGAAACCCGTTGCGACAAAGATGCTTTCGCTGTTCGGAAGGATGGGGCCCACATACGGCAAATGGTCGATGGGTGTGTAATCCTGCGCCGACCAAAAGTGAGTCTGCACCGCACCGGGGTAATGCTTGCGTGCCCACGACGACAGCTCCGCCAGCGCCTCGGACGGGCTCTTTTCCCGGCCGACGGTATGGCCCGCCCCGCCAACGATCAGCAGCTCCCCGTCCGCGACCGGCGCGTAGCGCACCGACCGCGTCGGCGAGTCGGCGGAGATCATCATCGGCCGCGTGACGTTTCCAGGGACCTTGAAGGCCAAGCAGTAGGAACGGCTCGGTTTCACCCGCGCGAAGTAACCACCCCGATCCAAGATCGGGATCCCGGTGGCAAGCACCAGCTGCCCGGCGGCGAGTTCCACGTCCTGCTGGTCGGCGTCGTTGACGTGCACGTGCACCCCGGCGCCGCGTGTGGAGACGCGCCGGACACGGGTGTGCTCGACCAATCGTCCACCGCGGTTGAGTAACTCCGTGGCCAACATGTCCAGGAACGGCATCGGGTCGAACTGCGCCTGGTGGGGCAGCCGCACCCCGCCGTGATACGGGAATGGCACGCCGGCGTCGTCCTCCCATACCGCGGGCAGGTCGACAGCCTGGCAAGCCTCCAATTCCCGCCGCGCGGACGGCACGCCCTTGGCGGACTGCGCGTAGGTGTAGGCGTCCTCGCGTTGAACCGCGATGCCGTGGGACTCGCAGTACTCGAGCACCCAGTCCTGGCCTTCCCGGTTGCCGTCGATGTAGGCCCGTGTCACCTTCTTGCCGTGCCTCGGTAGGACCTTCGACAACTGGGTCCCCTGCAACAAGCTGATTTTGGCGGTGGTGTTGCCGGTCGCGCAGGAACCGACGGTATGCGCCTCCAAGACCAGCACGTCCTTGCCGGCACGGCTCAGCAGAACCGCTGTCATCAGCCCGGTGATGCCGGCCCCGACGACGACGACATCGGCGGACGCCGGACCGTCCGCAAGCCGGCTGGCTGTCCAAGATTGTTCGGCTCGCTCGGCGAACCATAAAGAAGTCATGCCTGGGCTGGTACCCGGCAGCGGCGTCGGGAAACGGGCCTGCCGGCCGCGCACGCGCGCTTACGCGCGCTTCAGCTGCGCTATTGCCCGCTTCAGCGAATCCTCGGCGGCGCGGTTTTCTTGCTGCGCTTTGTCGTAGCGGTCGTCGGCTCTCTTCATCTCGCGCTCGGCCTCGCGCAGGCTATCCGCCGCGTCGTCCCGACGCTGCCGAGCCGCGTCGCGCTCGGCGCGACGGCGCGACAGCACGCGCTCGGCTTCGGCTTTGGCCCGCTCCGCGGCGGCGAGGGCGGCGTTCAACTTGTCCCTGTGGGCGTCCTGGTGGCGCTCCGGCTCCTTCGCGACCGGCGCCGCGCCCCCGAATTCGCCGAAACCCGACCATGTTTCGGCCCTGGCCAGCCGGCCGAGTCGCGTCCTGACGTCGGCATCGGCGATCGCGGCTTGCAGTGTGCCGGTCAGGTCGTCACGCAGCGTCGCCGACGGCTTGTTCACCTCGGCGGCTTCGAAAGCGGCACGCGCGAGTTCGTCGATGAGCCGGTGCTGTTCGGCGGACAAATCGCGGATACGGTCGCCATCCATTGCGGAGTGCGCGGCGCGCAGGCGATCACCCAGGTCGGCCAGGCGCTGTTTGACGTCGTCGTGTTGGAGCACCAGCCGGTTGGCGATCCACGCCGCCGTCGTAGGTTTGCGCGCCGCGGAGATCCGTTTGGCGGCGGCTTCGTCACCGCGGCGCCTGGCGGCCGCGGCCAGTTCGGTGCGCTGTGCGGTGAATGCGCCGGGCTCCACCGAGTACAGACGGTCAAGATCGTCGTCGGCCATGACGCCATGATCCCTCGGCACGCGGTTTCAGGCCCCAGGCGCCGCGGGTACCTGATCAACAACAACGCGAGGATTCGGCCAACTCTTATGACGTCCATTAACCGTGCACAGCTCGTTCGTCGGTACCTGCTGGCCGCCTTCGTTGTCGTCGGAGTGGTCGGCGCCGGCAGCTGCACCGCCCGTCCGACGTCCGAGCCGTCCGGGCCGGCGCGGGTGACGATCATGCCCGGCCCCGACACGCGTGACGTCGATCCACTCACGCCGGTCATGGTCAAAGCCGACACGGGGAAGCTGACCGGTGTCCGCATGGTCAACGACGCCGGCAGACCGGTTGAGGGAATCATGACCCCGGACAACACCGTCTGGAAGCCCACCGCCCCCCTGGGCTACGGACGCACGTACACGCTGACGCTCACCAGCGTCGGGCCGAACGGCGTTGCGGGCACCCAAGTGTCGACGTTCTCCACCCTGCTGCCGCCCAATCAGACCAAGGTCTCACTGACCACGACATCCGAGGCGGCCCTGCAAGAAGGCGGGACCTACGGCGTGGGAACGGTGGTCGTCGCCCACTTCGACGAGCAAGTCGCCGACCGGGCGGCAGCCGAACGACAGCTCAAAGTGACCACCAACCCTCCCGTGCAGGGTTCGTGGTTCTGGGTCGACAGCCAAAACGCTCACTGGCGACCCGAGCACTACTACGCGCCGGGCAGCACAATCACCGCCGAAGCCAAGATCTATGGAATTGCGTTGGGCGACGGCCTATTCGGGCAGGAAGACACCCGAGTGTCATTCCGCATCGGCGACGCGCACGTATCCATCGCCGACGATGCCACGAAAATGGTCAGCGTCTTCAACAACGGCGCGCTAGTCCGGACCATGCCCACGTCGATGGGAATGGGCGGCACCGAAACCATCGGCTCGCAGACGATTTCGCTGTGGACTCCCCCGGGCGTCTACACCGTGCTCGACAAGGGCAACCCGGTCGTGATGGACTCCTCCACCTTCGGACTGCCCAAGAATTCCCGCCTCGGATATCGCGAGACCATCAACTACGCGACCAAAATCAGCAGTGACGGCATCTACCTGCACCAGCTCGACGCGACGGTGTGGGCCCAGGGCCACACCGACACCTCGCACGGATGCTTGAACCTCAACGGCGACAACGCAAAATGGTTCTACGACTTCTCGGTGCCCGGCGACATCGTCGAGGTCCGCAACACCGGCGGACCGCCGCTGAAGCTGTCGCAGAACGGCGACTGGACGCTCAGCTGGGACCAATGGCGCAAGGGCAGCGCCCTGGCGCCGCCGTCGTGAGGTACGCACCGCCGGCTCGGCGCCGATCGGTTTGACTCGTCCGGATCCCCGCCAGGAAACTCTTGACTGATTCCAGATAAGGGGCCATATTGGCAGGGTGTCCTCATCGGCGGACTACGCGGAACAGCTGCGGATGGCCGATCTGCGTGTGACACGGCCCAGAGTCGCCGTGCTGGAGGCGGTACACGCCCACCCGCATGCCGACACCGAGACGATCTTCTCGGCGGTGCGGCTGGGGCTGCCCGATGTTTCCCGACAAGCGGTGTACGACGTCCTCAACGCGCTGACCTCCGCGGGCCTGGTTCGGCGGATCCAGCCGTTGGGCTTGGTCGCCCGCTACGAGTCCCGGGTCGGCGACAACCATCACCACGTCGTATGCCGATCCTGCGGTGTCATCGCGGACATCGACTGCGCCGTCGGTTCGGCGCCGTGCCTAACCCCGTCGGATGGCGACAACGTCCTGGATGGTTTCGTTCTCGACGAGGCCGAGGTCATCTATTGGGGCCTGTGCCCCGACTGCTCGACGGCAGATTCTTGATCACTCCGGTGATCGTGGCCCGATTTACCCACCACCCGAAAGGAATGTTGTGTCAGAGAGCGAAAACCCGACTATCGAGGCGCCGAAGCCGAAATCGCATGCGCCACTGACTAATCGGGACTGGTGGCCCGACCAGATCGATGTGTCGACGCTGCACCCGCACTCCCCCCAGTCCAATCCGCTCGGCGATGACTTCGACTACGCCGAGGAGTTCGCCAAGCTCGACGTCGACGCGCTCAAGGCCGACGTGATCTCGGTGATGACCACCTCGCAGGATTGGTGGCCCGCCGACTACGGCCATTACGGCGGCCTGTTCATCCGGATGAGCTGGCACGCCGCCGGTACCTACCGCATCCATGATGGCCGCGGCGGCGGCGGACAGGGCATGCAGCGCTTTGCCCCGCTCAACAGCTGGCCGGACAACGTGAGCCTGGACAAGGCCCGCCGGCTGCTGTGGCCGGTGAAGAAGAAGTACGGCAACAAGATCTCCTGGGCGGATCTGATCATCTTCGCCGGCAACTGCGCCTTAGAGTCGATGGGCTTCAAGACCTTCGGCTTTGCGTTCGGCCGCGAAGACGTCTGGGAGCCAGAAGAAATCCTCTGGGGCGAAGAGGACGAATGGCTGGGCACCAACAAGCGCTACTCCGGCGAGCGGAACCTCGCGCAGCCCTACGGCGCGACCACCATGGGCCTGATCTATGTGAATCCGGAAGGCCCCGAGGGCAAGCCGGACCCGATCGCGGCGGCGATCGACATCCGCGAGACGTTCGGCCGGATGGCGATGAACGACGAGGAGACCGCCGCGCTGATCGTCGGGGGCCACAGCTTCGGCAAGACCCACGGCGCCGGCAGTGGCGACCTGGTCGGCCCCGAACCGGAGGCCGCGCCGATCGAACAACAGGGCCTGGGCTGGAAGAGCTCGTTCGGCAGTGGCGCCGGCGGGGACGCCATCACCAGCGGCCTGGAGGTGGTCTGGACACCCACCCCGACGAAGTGGGACAACACCTTCCTGGAGACCCTGTACGGCTACGAGTGGGAGCTGACCAAGAGCCCCGGCGATGCCTGGCAGTTTGTCGCCAAGGATGGCGCGGGCGCGGGCACCATCCCCGACCCGTTCGGCGGGCCGGGCCGCGCCCCGACGATGTTGGTCACCGACATCTCGCTGCGGGAGTCCCCGATCTACCGCGACATCACGCGTCGCTGGCTGGACCATCCCGAGGAGCTGACCGAGGCGTTCGCCAAGGCCTGGTACAAGCTGCTGCATCGCGACATGGGACCCATCACCCGCTACCTCGGGCCGTGGGTCGCCGAGCCCCAGCTCTGGCAGGACCCGGTTCCGGCCGTCGACCACGAGCTGGTCGACGAAAAGGACATCGCGGCGCTGAAGAAGAAAGTGCTGGAATCCGGCCTGACGGTTCAGCAGCTGGTCAAGACCGCTTGGTCGGCCGCGTCCAGCTTCCGCCGCACCGACAAGCGCGGCGGCGCGAACGGCGGGCGGTTGCGCCTCGAGCCGCAGCGCAGCTGGGAGTGCAACGAGCCCTCGGAACTGGACAAGGTGTTGCCGGTGCTGGAGCGCATCCAGCAGGACTTCAACGCATCGGCGGCCGGCGGCAAGAAGATCTCGCTGGCCGACCTGATCGTGCTGGCCGGTTCCGCGGCGGTCGAGAAGGCGGCCAAGGACGCCGGGTACGAGATCGCGGTGCACTTCGCGCCGGGCCGCACCGACGCATCGCAGGAGAACACCGACGTCGACTCGTTCGCGGTGCTCGAGCCGCGCGCCGACGGATTCCGCAACTACATCCGTCCGGGCGAGAAGGCGCCGCTGGAGCAGCTGCTGGTCGAGCGGGCGTACCTGCTGGGCGTGACGGCTCCGGAATTGACGGTGCTGGTCGGTGGTCTGCGGGCCCTCGGTGCCAATCACGGCGGCAGCAAGCACGGCGTCTTCACCGACAGGCCCGGCACGTTGACCAATGACTTCTTCGTCAACCTGGTCGACATGGGCAACGAGTGGAAGGCATCGGAGTCGGCGGAGAACGTCTACGAGGTGCTCGACCGCTCTACGGGTCAGCTGAAGTGGACGGCCACCGCCAACGACCTGGTGTTCGGCTCCAATTCGGTGCTGCGCGCGCTGTCCGAGGTCTACGCGCAAGACGATGCCCACGGGAAGTTCGTGGAGGACTTCGTCGCGGCGTGGGTCAAGGTCATGAACGCCGACCGGTTCGATCTCAAGTAACGCAGGGTCTGGTCAGCGAGACCACGCGACGCCCCTCGAGCAATCGGCTCGGGGGGCGTCGTCGTTTTGGCCCTTCCGCGACACATAAACCAGGCACACGACACGCCGTGGTCGGTCGCAATGGTGACTTTTGGGTCAGCGGTCCAAATCCCACTGTCCGTAGTCGGCCGCGAGGACCTCGTCGACGTCCACATTGATGCCGCCAAGCAGCGGACCCGGGTTTGACGGGCTGTTGACCACGGCCTGATACAGCACGGCCATCGGTTCGCGCGCGCCGTTCGACCACGACCTCGTCTGCCACGCCCAGCGGTGGCCCGGGGTGGTCGAGTTTCCGATGACGCCGTCGCGGATCGCCCAGCCGCAGGCCCGGGCATGCCCATAGATGCCGGTGCGCCCCACGCCCAGGGCCGAGTTGATGCCCCTAAACCATTGCACCGCAGGGCCATTCCAAGTGTTCTCGTCGATGTTGTCATCGACGCTGAAGAAGATCGGCGCCGAATTCGTACCCCCGGCCGCGCCGTGGAGGCGCAAGGCCGTCTGGGCGTCCGCCACGCCGCCGTCGTAGCCGCGGGTGTAGTCCGACGGCGTGGGCCACCCGGGCTTGCCGTACTGGAAGTTGCTGACGATGTGAAGACCCGCGGCCCGCAGCGCGTCCGCGTACTCGCGGGTGATGGGTTTTGCCTCGAAGTGCGCGCCCGGCCGCTCCTCGGACACGTAGTTCACCACCCCGTCGTAGCCCGCCGACTTGATCTCGTCCGGCGCGATCCTGCGCTCCGCAAAGTCGATCAGCGTGACGCCCGCGGCTCGTGCGTTCGGTTCGTTGACCGTCGCGGCGACCGACCCCAGGCCCAGCAGAACCGGTGCAGCGTACTTAAGGACATCGCGTCGCGAAACCGAACCGCGCACCGCGCGATCGTAGCAAACGGGTCGACCACGCTCGTTGCATCGGTTAGCTGATCGAACTATAGTCTGGACACATGTCCAGTTTGCTGTCACCGCGTTCGGGAGCGCGTTGATGGCGGTGGATTCGGGGGGTGCCCGTCGGCGTGCGTCGGCCAGCGGATAAGAGTTGAGTATGCGAATTGCCCTGCTGTCCTACCGGAGCAAGACCCATTGCGGTGGACAGGGCGTCTACGTGCGCCATCTCAGCCACGGTTTGGTGGAGCTCGGTCACGAGGTCGAGGTGTTTTCCGGCCAGCCATATCCCGAGCTGCTCGACCCGCGCGTGCGGCTGACGAAGGTGCCCAGCCTTGACCTGTACCGAGAGCCCGACCCGTTCCGGGTGCCGCGCCCGAGCGAGATTCGCGACTCGATCGACCTGTTGGAACTCCTCACCGTGTGGACCGCGGGGTTTCCCGAACCACGGACCTTCACGCTGCGTGTCGCACGGCTGCTGGCCGAGCGGGCGGCCGATTTCGACGTCGTCCACGACAACCAGAGCCTGGGCACCGGACTGCTGAGCATCGCCCGCGCGGGGTTGCCGGTGGTGGCGACCGTGCACCACCCCATCACCCGCGATCGGGTGCTGGATCTCGCCGCAGCGCGGTGGTGGCGAAAACCCTTGGTGCACAGGTGGTATGGGTTCTCGACGATGCAAGAGCAAGTGGCGCGCCAGATCCCGGACCTGTTGACGGTGTCGTCGTCCTCGGCGGCGGACATCGTCGCCGACTTCGGTGTCACGCCGGACCAACTACACGTCGTGCCGTTGGGCGTGAACACCGACCTGTTCAAGCCGGGGCCGACGCCGCGGATTCGGGGCCGAGTCATCGCGATCGCCAGCGCCGACACCCCGCTCAAGGGTGTCCGCACCCTCCTGCACGCGGTGGCCAGGCTACGCACCAGCCGAGACCTGGAGTTGCGGCTCGTCGCCAAGGTGGAACCCAACGGCCCCACCCACAAACTCATTGCCGAACTCGGCATCTCCGACATCGTCCACATCACCAGTGGCCTCTCCGACGGCGAGCTCGCCGCGTTGTTCGCATCGGCCGAGGTTGCGTGCATTCCCTCTCTCTACGAAGGGTTTTCGCTGCCCGCGGTCGAAGCCATGTCGAGTGGCACCCCGATCGTCGCCAGCCGGGTGGGCGCACTGCCCGAGGTCCTGGGCACCGATGGTGCCTGCGCCGAGCTGGTGCCGCCGGCCGACGCGGATGCGCTCACCCGCACCCTCGGCGAGCTGCTTGACTCGCCCGAAAAGCGCCGCAATCTGGGGAAGGCGGGACGGGCGCGCGCCGTCGACGTCTTCAGTTGGGAGGCGGTGGCCGCGCAGACCGTGCGGGTCTACGAGCGGGCGATCACGCGATGCTGACCGTCGATTTCGACCGGCTGGGCATTGGGCCCTCCACCAAGGTCATCGATGTGGGTTGCGGGGCGGGCCGGCATGCGTTCGAAGCGTATCGGCGCGGTGCCGACGTCGTCGCCTTCGACCGCGACGAGTCCGAACTGCGTTCGGTGGACACCATCCTGCGTGCGATGGCCGAGTCCGGTGAGGTGCCGGCGGCGGCGTCGGCGAAAGTGGTTGTCGGTGACGCGCTGAGCCTGCCGTATCCCGACGAGGCATTCGACTGCGTGATCGCATCCGAAATCCTCGAGCACGTACCGGAAGACGACGCTGCTATCGCCGAGTTGGTCCGGGTGCTCAAGGTGGGCGGCACGTTAGCTGTCAGCGTTCCGCGCTGGCTTCCCGAGCGAGTCTGCTGGCTGCTGTCGGACGAATATCACAGCAACGAGGGCGGCCACGTGCGTATCTACCGGGCCAGCCGATTGCGCGACAAGATCACCGGCGGCGGAATGGAATTGACGCACGCCCATCATGCACACGCGCTGCACTCCCCGTTCTGGTGGCTGAAGTGTGCTGTGGGCGTGTCGAACGCCGAGCATCCGGCGGTGGCCGCCTACCACAAGCTGCTGGTGTGGGATTTGATGCGCCGGCCCAAGATAACGCAGCTGGCCGAGTCACTGCTCAATCCGATAGTGGGTAAGAGCGTCGCGATGTATTTCGTCAAGCGGCAGGCCGCCGAAAGCCAGGAAACCCCGGGATATTCAGTTGCATCGGTTTAGCCCGCCGGCGGTTCCGGGCGTCCTTACACCCGAGCAGTGTCGGCAGACCGCGCGTTCCATCGCCGCGGCGCAGGAACCCTCGGGTGCGATTCCGTGGTTCGACGGTGGCCATACGGATCCATGGGACCACGTGGAGTGCGCGATGGCGCTCACGGCCGCGGGACTGTTAGAGCCGGCGCGGGCCGCCTTTGAATGGAGCCGTCGCACCCAGCGCCCGGACGGCTCGTGGCCGATCCAATTCCGTTCGGGGACAGTCGAAGACGCCAACAGCGACAGCAACTTCTGCGCGTATATCGCCACCGGTGTCTGGCATCACGTGTTGGTGACCGGAGACGAGTCGTTCGGTGCCGCAATGTGGCCGGTGGTGCACAAGGCGATCGACTTTGTCATCGACTTACAGGTCGGATATGGCGAGATCTGTTGGGCACAAAGCGAAGCCGGACCGCTCCCGGAAGCGTTGATGACCGGGTGTGCCAGTGTGTTTCACAGCATTCGCTGCGCGTTGGCGCTCGCCGCCCGGGTCGGGGACCCGCAGCCGGAGTGGGAGCTGGCGCTCGGCCGGCTGGGCCACGCGATCGTCGCGCATCCGGAGGCGTTCACCGAGAAGGACCGCTATTCGATGGACTGGTACTACCCCATCCTCGGCGGCGCGCTGCGGGGCCCGGCGGCGGCCGCGCGAATCAGGCAGCGGTGGGACGACTTTGTGGTCCGCGGCCTGGGCATCCGCTGCGTTGACGATCGGCCCTGGGTCACCGGTGCCGAGACATGCGAACTGGTGATGGCGCTCGAAGCCATCGGCCATCGGTCCGCCGCACATCAGCAATTCGCCGCGATGCACCATCTGCGCGAAGACGACGGATCGTACTGGACGGGTTTGGTGTTCGCGGATGGGAAGCGCTGGCCCGAGGAGCGCACCACCTGGACCGGGGCGGCGATGATCCTGGCGGCCGACGCGCTCTCGGACACCACGCGGGGCGCGGGCATCTTCCGCGGCGACGAGCTGCCGATGGGCCTGCAGACGGACTTCGATTGCGAATGCGTGGTTGCCGGGCCCGGCCGCTGATCGAATGGGTCACACGTGCTGGCCCGCTTGCCCGCTGGTGCGTTCGAGCAGCCGTAGTGACCCGGTAGCCGAAACCTCGCGGAACTGACCGGAATCGATGGCGCGGCAATAGATGTAGTACGGCGGGCGCCCGCCGTCCTTGGGGTCCGGGAACACATCGTGGATCACTAACGCACCGCCGGCGGTCACCCACTTCGCCCACCCGTCGAAGTCCTGTGTGGCAGCGGCCTCCGAGTGGCCGCCGTCGATGAACAAGAACTGCAGTGGTGTGCGCCAGGCGCGCGCCACGATCGGTGACTTGCCCACCACCGCGACGACGTGGTCGTCCAGACCCGCGGCGTCGAGCGTGCGGCGGAATGTCGGCAACGTGTCGAACAGTCCGGTGACCTCGTCGACCAACGAGGCATCGTGGAATTCCCAGCCGGGCTGGTGCTCTTCGGAGCCATGGTGATGGTCGACGGTGTACAGCACGCCACCCGATTGCATTGCGGCCGCGCCGAGCAACAGCGTGGATTTGCCGCAGTAGGTACCGATCTCGACACCGACGCCGCCGCCGAGGTACCGCAGTGCGGCGTCGTAAAGCGCGCGGCCCTCTTCCGCCGGCATAAAACCCGGCACCCGTTCGGCCAGCGCGAATAGCCGCTCGGGCGCTCCGGCGTCTACGTGACTCATCAGCTGATCGTAGAAGGGCCTTGGGCTGCCCAGCGGCCGGGCCGCATGGGCTTTACCATCATGCTGTGCATGCCTTTCCTCTCCGCAAATTGCTTCACGTCGGCCTGGCCGCGGCCGCGGCCACGGCGGCGCTGACGATCGCCGCCGCCGTGCTACCGCCCGGAGCGCCCGGTGCCGCGGGACTGGCCGCCGCGGCGAACTGTCCCCAGGTGCAAATCGTCTTCGCCCGCGGCCGTAATGAGTCACCGGGGCCCGGCGCCCTCGGCAATGCGTTCATCAACGCCGTCGAATCCAAAGCCGGCAACCGAACCATCGGTACCTACGCCGTGAAGTATCCCGCCGACACCGAGGTCGACGTCGGCGCCAACGACATGAGTTACCACATCCAGGACATGGTCAACAACTGCCCGAACACCCGGCTGGTGCTCGGTGGCTACTCGCTCGGGGCGGCGGTCACCGACGTCGTGCTCGCGGCGCCGATCTCCGCGTTCGGTTTCGACAGTCCCCTGCCGCCGGGGACCGACCAGCACATCGCCGCCGTCGCACTGTTCGGCAACGGAAGCCAATGGGTCGGCCCGATCACCAACTTCAACCCGACCTACAACGACCGGACCATCGAGCTGTGCCACGGCGCCGATCCCGTCTGCAACCCCGCGGACCCGAACACCTGGAAAGAAAACTGGCCGGCACACCTCGCGAGCGCCTACATCAGCGCCGGAATGGCAAACCAGGCCGCCGACTACGTCGTCAGCAAGCTCTAGACGGTCACCACGTGCCTGCTGCCGAGATTGACCGGCAGCCGGGCGAATCCGCGGAGATTGACTAGCCCACGACGTTGCGTGGGGCCGCTCAGCTGTAGGTCGGGGTATGTCTCGAACAATGCGCGTAGCGCGGTCGTCCCTTCGACGCGTGCCAGGGCGGCGCCCAGGCAGGCGTGGATCCCCGACGCGAATGCCAGATGGTCCCGCGCGTTTGGCCTGTCGATATCGAGATTGTCGGGATCGGCGAACACTTGCGGGTCGCGATTGGCACCGCTGAGAAGCAAGGCCACCATGTCGCCGGCCGCGATGCGTCGACCCGCCAGCTCGAGGTCGCATAGCGCGGTGCGTGCGGTCATCTGTACCGGGCTGTCGAGCCGAAGGATCTCCTCGACGGCGTTCGGCCAAAGCTCGGGGTCGTCGCGCAGCCGCGCAAGTTGGTCGGGATGCTGCAGGAGCAGAACGATGCCGTTGCCGATCAGGTTGACCGTCGTCTCGAATCCCGCGCCGATGAGCAGGGCGGCGTTCGCCGTGAACTCGTGATCGGTCATCGCGCCGTGGGAGGCCAGACGGCTGAACGGATTATCGCCGGCCTCGCCGGAACGCAATTCGTGGAAGCGCTCACGCAGTTCGCGATCAGCGCCGCGCAGGCTGGTAACGGCTTGCCGATAGGTGCGCCAGCCGATCCCGATGTCCAGCAGGGGCGCTCCGCTGTGTCCCCAACCCAGCATCCACGGGTGGGTGTCGGGGTCCAGGTCGAGGATCTCGGCAATGATGGCGACCGGCAGCTGGGACGCGAAGTCCGCTATCAGATCCGGATCCGGAGTGTCCGCAAGGCGATCGAGGAGCTGATCGGTCACCTCGACCACGCGGGCGCTGAGCTGATCGATGGCCCGCGGAGTGAAGCTTTGCGCCACCAGTTGTCGATAGCGGGTGTGCTCGGGCGGATCGACGACGACCATGGCGGGCGGTTCGACGGGATTGGCCGCCCCGTGATCGGCGGTCCGGGCGATCAGCGCCCGCAGTGGGCGGGGCAGATCCATGCTGGACGGCGCTGTCACGCCGAAACGTTTGTCGCGCAGAACTTCTCGGCATACGCCGTGGTCGACGCTGACCCAAGTGAACGGTGTCCGCACCAGCGGTCCGCGGGCCCGGATCTCCTCCATCAACGGATAGGGATCGGTGGCGCGACCGTGACTGGCGATCAAGCGGCCCAACGGTTCGCCGCGCAGCGCCTGAACCTTCATGAACGTGCGGGCCACGCCGTGCATGGCCGCCCACCGGACCCACATCCGAACCGCCATAACAACCCCCAACCAGCAGAAAAATCGCTAGGCTGTAGCAGCGAGACAAATAGACGAATAATGTCTCGCATGTATCAATGGCCACGATACGACGACCTGCACGGGTGAGCAAGGAGCAATCAAGTGACCACGAGCCGAACGGCGGAGTTCGTGCGGCGCCTCGCCGCGCCCGAGCCTGCGGTGCTCGCGCAACTGCACCGCCCCGACGACATCACCACCCGCATCCTGGCCGCCACCCTCGAGCAGGCCGAACTGGTCGGAATGCGGCGCATCACTATGGAAGACGTCGCCCGGCGCAGCGGGGTCGGCCGCGCCACGTTGTACCGCCGCTTCCCTACCAAAGCCGCGCTGATCGACGCCGTCGTCCTGGGCGAAGCCCGCCGCTACTTCGACGGCAACGAACAAGCCTGCGCGCACGCCACCACGCTCGAAGATCGCTTGGTCTACGGCACCGTGTTCACCGTGACGTTCCTGCGGGAGCACGCGTTGCTGAAGAACTTGCTGCGCACCGAGCCCGAGACCATCCTGCCCAGCCTGACCATCGAGGCCGGCCCCATTCTCGACTTCGCCATCGACCAGTCCGCGGCTGAGTTGAGGGCCGAAATCTATGGGACGAAGGCCACCACGCCCGACCAGGAGCGCCACCTACGCACCGTCGCCGAGCTGCACACCCGCCTGACCCTGTCCTTCATCGTCACCCAACACACCGGCATCAATCTCGCCACCATCGACGACACCCGCGCATTCGTGCGCCAATACCTGCTTCCGATGATCACCGGCCCCCGTTGACGGCAGCGACTCTACGTCGCAATCTCACGCTTCGTACTCGACGTGGTACCAGTGCCGAACCGGCTTGTCGCTCTTGTCGACCTGACCGGTATCCACCGCGCTGATCACGCTGACCTCGGTCACCGCGGGATCGTTGGCCTCGATGTAGCGCTCCAACTCGTGCAGCAGCGCACCATGCGACTGCGCCGGGTTGGCAAGCGCCTTGGTTCTGTATGTTCGCGGCACCGATAGCATGATGCCGACGTATTCATCGATGTGTAACATTCGCTATTGCCCTGTCGTGCAAGACGATTCGTCAGATTTGGTGCCGGTCAAGCGGCCACGGCTGACAGTCTCCGCGCCTGCAAACCCACATAACCGAGTGCCAGTCCGGTCCCGATCTCGCCGGCCGCCGTAAGCCATGAGAACCACGTGACGTTGACCCGCGGTCCGGAAACGAAGCTGTCCTGGAAGCCGGGGAGAAAAGTGGGCAGCACATGCGCATAGACGAACACCAGCGCGCTGCCGAAGCCGACGGCGATCGCCGCCTCGGCGGCCCGTTGGTGGTGGCGCAAGATCAGCACGAGGGCGACAACCACGAATACGCCCTGGATCATCCCGCCAACCATGATTGCCGGCGGAGACGCCGCCATACCGCGCCGAAGGTGATCTATCCCGTGGAGCGCGAATGCCGCGGCGAAAACGATGACCGCCACGGCTAGCGAACGCCGGGCGGTCAGTGGATTCGAGTCGTTGGACATCGTTGTCCTCCCAACCATCGACTACTACATACAGTAGTAGATTATCGGGTGCATGTAAATGGGTTCGACAGCCGGTAGTCCAGCGAATAGCGCGATCGGGAATGCGGAGTTTTACCAATACAATTGGTGAAAATTGTCAGGGCTATTGCGATGTGGCACAGCCCAATTCACGGGCCACGGCGCGCCTAAGCGTTTCAGGCCGGTGTGTCGGTGCCGGTGTAGACCTTGAAGTTTCGAATCACGGGGACGGCATCGTTTTCCGAGGCCGCACGCCGTCGGGCAAGAGATGACGGATGCCGATGCATCGCTTCGCTGCGCTCGCGTGCGCGCCGCTGAGCCGCAGCCCAGGCGGGATGTGAGCGAAGGAAAATAACCGTCGCGCCTGATGCATTCGCCACGATTGTCAACTCCTCCCAGAGCTACTCAACTCGCTGCAAAAGCCACCACAGGTGGTTATCGGTTCGTGATTCCAGAATGCCCAGCCAATCCTGAGACCAAACCATCGGTCATCTTGAGAATTGGCCATGAATTCCTGGTAAATCCCGAGCCATTACCGCGCCGCCGACCCTTTTGGGCGACCGCGATCCACACGGTAACGACACCCACCGACAAAATTCCTGTTTCGACCCCGTGCCGCCTCGGCTGCTATCGTCGCTTGCTTATGCCTGAGATGGATCGCCGCCGCATGATGTTGACGGCAGGGATCGGCGTGCTGGCGGCCGCGCTCCCCATCCCTGAGGCCCGTGCTTTGCCCTCCCGAACGGATGCGTCAGGGGGCAGGATGCCGCCGCCCGCCGCGCCGAGCGGCCAGACCGGGAGCTACATCTTCGCCGATGAGTTCGACGGACCGGCCGGGTCGGCCCCCGATGCGTCGAAATGGGCGATCGCGCGCGCCCGCGAGACGATCAAGGACCCGACGTACTGGGAGCTGCCCGAACACATCGGGCAGTACCGCGACGACCGCAAGAACGTGTTCGTCGACGGCAACTCCAACCTCGTCCTGCGCGCGGCGAAGGACGGCCCCACCTACTTCAGCGGCAAGGTTCAAAGCCTCTGGCGGGGCGGTGTCGGCCACACCTGGGAAGCCCGGATCAAGCTCAACTGCCTAACCGCCGGCGCCTGGCCCGCCTATTGGCTGGGTAATGACGACCAGGGCGAAATCGACGTCATGGAGTGGTACGGCAATGGCAACTGGCCCTCGGCCACCACCGTTCACGCGAAAGCAAACGGCGGCGAGTGGAAGACGCACAACATCGCGGTGGACAGCGCGTGGCACACGTGGCGCACTCAGTGGGATGCGGCGGGCATCCGGTTCTGGAGGGACTACAGCGACGGCGCGCAACCGTACTTCGACGTGCCCGCGAGCTCGCTGCCCGACTGGCCGTTCAACAACCCCGGCTACACGGTTTTCCCGGTGTTCAATCTTGCGGTTGCCGGTTCCGGCGGCGGGGATCCCGGTCCCGGGACCTATCCCGCTGACATGCTGATCGACTGGATCCGCGTCTGGTAGACGCTCACGTCGCGTTTCCGGCGAACCATGCGCTGGCCACCGTCCGCGTCTCAGGCGGCGGGAAGTGGGCGCCCGGGGCGCCAAGTTCACCGACCTTGACCGTCCAGGCCGCCGCCGAACGGTCGATGCAGCTCCCGGCGCCCTGGCTCGGAAGCCATAGCACCCGCAGGTTCGCCCTCGGGGCCTCGCACCAGTAGGCGCCCTCGTACCCGTCGTCGCGCAAGCCCCACGCGCCGCCGTTGCGAAGTAGGCAATGTGTGCCGTCGTCGAGGGCGAGCGCGAACGGATCCGGCGTGGCGGTGGGCTGCACCGGCGGGAGCGAACCGCCGTAGGTCACCCGGTGCAGGCTCTTGTCCCATGGATTGTCCACGCACAGTAGCGATCCCGGCGTCGACGGCCAGCACGTGCCGGCACCGGCCGCGCTGGGCGAGCAATAGTAGATGTTGTCCGCGACCGCCGACAGTGACGGCGTCGAGCAGTCGTTGACCGCGACGACGTTGCCCTGCGCTGGCGCCTCGCGGTAGCCGTTGATGGGTTGGCCACCAGGTCCGATCGCCACCGTGGTGATCACCTGGGTCGGCGGCGGATCGGCGATTGCCGGTCCGGCCGCCCAGAAAACAGCAATAGCCATCGAGATGATCGGCACCGTGGCAACTCGCAACGCGTCCATCTGAATGACCTTCCTCCACAGGACCCCCTTGAATGGTCGCTCGCAAAACCGCCCGGCTCAATGGGTGAGCAGGAGTGGCCGGTGTCCGACATACGTCGCGTTACAGCACTCGCGCCCCTCCGCTCGAACGTGTCGCAACCTGCGTCGCGTCCGGTAGCGTGCGCTCATGTCTGATCGAAACCGTCGCTTCCTGCTCCGCGAGCGTCCCACCGGGCGCATCGGCCCGGACACGTTCGAGCTCACCGAGGAGGCCGTCCCCGAAATCGGGGACGGCGAGGCGCTGGTGCGCGTCGACTGGATCTCCCTCGACCCGACCAACCGCGCGTGGATCAACGACACGCCCACCTATCTACCCCCGGTCGGCATCGGCGAGGTGATGCGCGGCGGCGGGCTGGGCGAGGTCATCGCGTCGAAGAATTCGAACTATGCGGTCGGCCAAACGGTGCAGGGGCTCGTCGGCTGGCAGGAGTACGCGGTCGCCTCCGATGCGAATCCGTTGTTCCCGGTCGACGTCGCCGAGGGTGTTTCGCCGACCGCTTACATGGGCGCGCTCGGGATGACGGGGCTGACCGCGTGGGTGGGAATCCGCGACATCGGCAAGCCGAAACCGGGCGAGACGGTGGTGGTCTCGGCCGCGGCCGGCGCGGTCGGTTCGGTTGCCGGCCAGCTTGCCAAGGCGGACGGGGCCCGCGTCGTCGGGATCGCCGGCGGGCCGGAGAAGTGCGCCCTGCTGACCGACCAGCTCGGCTTCGACGCGGCGGTGGATCACCGCGCCGACGATTGGGCCGCCCAGCTCGCCGCGGCGACGCCCAACGGCATCGATGTCGACTTCGAGAACGTGGGCGGCGACATCATGGACGCGATCTTCGCGCGCCTCAACATCGGCGCCCGCGTCGCGCTGTGTGGTCTGATCTCCGGCTATAACTCGGCCGATCCGCCGCCCGGACCGCGCGCGTTCGGAAACCTGCTGATCCAACGGGCGACGGTGCAGGGGTTCATCGTCTTGGACCACTTCGGCCGTGCGCCCGAGGCGATTCGCGAGATCGCCGGCCTGATCACCGAGGGCAAACTCACGCCGCTGGAGACCGTCGTCGAGGGCTTCGAACAGCTGCCGACGGCGATCAACATGCTGTTCGACGGCAAGAACGTCGGCAAGCTCGTCGTCAAGACGTCGGGTTAGGCCGTCGCTTGCCGGTCGTCCGGTTGTTGGGATCGGTAGCTGTTGGGCCGGGCTGTACTGATCGCAACGACGCCGCCACCGAGGCGGCGCGTGACGAAAGGAAGTCAGCAATGAAGATCGTGCCGGCCAGCATCGAAGAACAGATCAACCGTGTCGATCGCCAGCGGAGCCTGTACATCGGGATCAGCGCCGCCCTGATCGCGCTGTGGAGTGTCTACCGAGTGCTCTGGACGCTGTACATCGGGATGACGTTTGGTTGGTTCTTGGGATCGATGGTTTTCCCGTTGGTGCTGTGGGGTGTCATCGGAGCCGCCGCGGGGGTCGCGGCCACCGGCTTCCTGACCCGCTACTCCAGGGGTTCATGAACCTGCTCGACGCAACGGAAAGTTCCGAACCTGCTTGAGGTTCGGAACTTTTCGTTTGGGCGGTTGCCGTGTCAGCGCAATTCCTGTATGCGGATCATGTTGCCCGCGGGATCGCGCACCGCGCAGTCGCGAACTCCGTACGGCTGCTCCGTCGGCTCCTGGACAATCTCGGCGTCGCCGGCCTGTAGCTGCTCGAAGGTGCTGTCGAGGTTTTTGGTGGCCAGCAGGAGCATTGCGTAGGTGCCCTTCGCCATCATTTCGGCAATGGTGCGGCGCTCGTCGTCGGTAATGCCGGGGTTGGCGCCCGGCGGGTTCAGCACGATCGATGTGGCGGGCTGGGCGGGAGGGCCAACGGTGATCCAGCGCATCTTTCCCTTTCCGACATCGAGGCGGACCTCGAAGCCGAGGGTGTCGCGATAGAAGGCGAGCGATGCTTCGGGGTCGTCGTGCGGAAGGAAGCTCGAATGAATGGTGACGTCCATGACCGTCAGGCTAGGTGGGCGTCTGCGGCGGGCGCTTCTCGATTCCTGATCGGTCTGGTCACCTGTTTTTCCACGCATGGCGGCAGGCTGGCCGCCCCGTCCGTCGTGTGTTCCCGATAAGCGCTGGGCGGCATGCCGACAAGCTCAGTGAACCGGGTGCTGAAGGTCCCGAGCGAGGAGCAGCCGACCGCGTAACACACCTCGGTGACGCTGAGGTCGCCGCGGCGCAGCAACGCCATGGCGCGTTCGATGCGCCGCGTCATCAGATACGAGTACGGCGACTCCCCGTAGGCGCGCCGGAACTCGCGGCTGAGGTGCCCGGCGGACATGTGTACCCCTCTTGCGAGCGCCTCGACGTTGAGGGGCTGCGCGTAGTCACGGTCGATGCGGTCGCGGACGCGACGCAGCCGCGCGAGGTCGCGCAGGCGCTGCTCGGCCGAGCTGTCGGTCACCTGGGCGATGCTGCCACGTCCGGCCGCGTCGGCGCTCGGCGAGTGTCTACGCCACGAGCTCCGGGTGGAACTTGGTCGCCATCCGGCGAAGCCCGTCGCGCCAGTCCACCGTTGTGCCCCCGATCAATTCGTGCATCTGCGTCACGTCGGTGGGATTGCCGCGCAGCGCCTGGGCGCTCTCGTCGAAAACCGGCTCCTTGCCAACGAGCGAGCCGAGGTACCCACACCACTCCTGGAGGCTGACGGCTTGATCGCCACACCAGTTGACGGTGGTCGCCGGAACCGACGCCGCTTCGAGCAGCTTCGGAATGGTCGCGATGATGTCGTCCTCGTGGATCGGGTTGTAGCGGGCGGGACCGCCGGGCGGGACGGGAATCGGGATTCCGGCCAGGATCATCTCCATGTGGTAGAACGGCCACCCGCCGTTGTCGCCGTATGGGACGTTGAGCCGGGCGATGGTGGTGGGAATGCCCAGCGCGCGCGCCATCGTCCGCGCGACGACCTCGCCGGCGATCTTGGAAATGGAATAGGTCGGGAACAACGGTTTGTGGTTGTCGCCCAGGGCGGCGCGCTCGGTCCGCGGTTCGTCGTCGGGCGGGTCGTAGACGGCCGCCGACGAGCAGTGCAGAAATCCTTTCGCGTTGCGGCAGTGGGCCATCAGCAGGCCGACGGACTCCGCGTTGGCACCCAGATCCTTGTCCCAGTCGCCGCTTTTGGCGACGGCCAAATTGAGGACGTAATCGAAGTCGGACGGGATCGCGGCGAAGTCTCCAGCCGCCAGGTTGACGGTCTCGCACCGCACGCCGGATTTCTCGAGTGCTTCACGAGCCGCGGCATTGGTGAACCGCGCGATGCCCCAGACCTCGTTGTCGACCGCCAGGGCCTGGGCAATGGGACTGGCCACCTGCCCGGTGGGACCGGTGATGAGTATTTTCTCGCCGCGCATGCGCTGATGGTAGGCGACCATCGGGTGGCGAGACGCCAGAGTCAATGCCTACTATTTGCGTATGCATGCAGATAGCTGTATTGCCCATGCCAACCCCCATGACCATGACCATGACCATCCGCAAGGTCTGCGCGGGGCGATCAGGGAGATCTTCGCCCCGCACTCCCACGGTGCCGCCGACAGCATCGACGACGCCCTGGAATCCAGTGTCGCGGGGATCCGAGCCGTCAAGATCAGCCTGGTGGTGCTCGGGCTGACCGCGACTGCCCAGCTCGCCGTCGTCATGATGTCCGGATCCGTTGCGCTGGCGGCCGATACCATCCACAACTTCTCCGACGCCCTAACCGCGGTGCCGTTGTGGATGGCGTTCGCGTTGGGTACCAAGGCCGCCACGCGCCGCTACACCTACGGGTTCGGTCGCGCGGAGGATCTGGCCGGTTTGTTCGTGGTCGCGACGATAACGCTGTCGGCGATCGTCGCCGGATACCAAGCCATCATGCGGCTGACCCATCCCGAACCGATCGGGCACATCGGATGGGTTGCGCTGGCCGGGCTGATCGGGTTCGTCGGAAACGAATCGGTGGCCCTCTACCGGATGAGGGTCGGACGGCGGCTGGGCTCCGCCGCCTTGGTCGCTGACGGCTTGCATGCACGCACCGACGGCCTGACTTCCCTGGCGGTGCTGTGCTCGGCCGGCGGTGTCGCGCTTGGGTTCCCGCTGGCGGACCCGATCACGGGCCTGGTCATCACCGCGGCAATCCTGGCCGTTCTGCGGACGGCCGCGCGCGACGTGTTCCGTCGCTTACTTGACGGTGTGGACCCCGAGATGGTCGACGCCGCCGAACGCGCGTTGGCGGCCCGTCCCGGGGTGCGCGCTGTGCGCAGTGTGCGGATGCGCTGGATCGGGCACCGCCTGCACGCCGATGCCGAATTGGACGTCGATCCCACTCTCGATCTGGCGCAGGCGCACCGCATCGCCCACGACGCTGAACACGAACTGACGCATGCCGTCCCGAAACTCACCAGCGCGTTGATCCACGCCTATCCCGCTGAGCACTAACCGGCCACTAAACGGCGTAGTGTCCGGAGGCCATGGCCACAACGATCCGTTTCGTCGAGGCGAATGGGCTGAAATTCGCCTATCTCGAGGAGGGTTCCGGGCCTCTCGTGCTGATGCTGCACGGGTTTCCGGACACTGCGCACACGTGGGACGATCTTCGCCCGCGCATCGCCGCCGGCGGATACCGCGCGGTCAGCCCGTTCCTGCGCGGCTATCACCCCAGCGCGATCCCGGATCGCGACACCGACCAAGAGACGCTGGCGCGTGATCCGCTTGCGCTGATCGAGGCGCTCGGCGCGCGCGACGCGGTCGTCATCGGGCACGACTGGGGCGCCTCGGCCGCATACGGCGCGGCGGCGCTGGGCCCAGAGCGGGTGACGAAGCTAATCGTCATGGCTATTCCCCATCCGGCGACGCTCAAGCCGTCACCGAAGAAGCTTTGGGGCGCTCGTCATTTCGTGGCGTACAAGCTGCCGGGAGCGTCGAACCGCTTCGCGCGCAATGACTTTGCGGCCCTTCCCGCCATCTATCGGCGTTGGTCCCCCACCTGGAATCCCGATCCCGAAGAGTTCGACGCCGTGCGCGCGTGCTTTTCCAACCGGGCGAGCTTGAATGCGGCGCTCGGCTATTACCGCAAGCTGTCCCCCATCCCCAGCGCGTCGCTGCGGGCGCGAATCACGGTGCCAACGGTTGTCTTTGCGGGGCTCGACGATCCTGTCCTCGAGCCCTCCGACTATCGATCCGCGGCCCGGATGTTCGACAACGAGTACGTCGTCGAGGAGGTACCAGGCGGGCACTTCATGCACCGGGAGCATCCCGAGGTGTTCGCCGAGCGGCTTTTGGCGCATCTGTAATCGAGCTGCCGCGACCCGCGCGACTTTTGCGCATTCTGCTCAGCTCGGTGGTACGGTCCCCTCATGGCCGCCAAGGGTCGCATCGACTTGCGACTCGCCACCCAGGTATTGGTGTTGCAGCTCGTCGTGGTGACGCTGGCGTTAATCATCGCGTTCGTGCTCTTTGCCCTATTCAACCGCCAGCGCCTGGACAGCCAATACCATGTCCATGCCACCGATATCGCCCGCGTCGTCGCCTCATCGCCAACGGTGGTCACGAACATCGCGCGCTACGACGCAGCACCGTTGACCCCCAGCCCGGAATTGATCGGCGAACTGGCAGCGGGTCCGATCCAAGGTGTTGCTTCACGGGTTGAACAGCGCACCCACGTTTTGTTCGTCGTGGTGGCCAACGCAGCCGGCATCAGGGTCGCGTCTCCGCAGCGCGACAGGTTGGCCCATCATGTCCTCGCCGACATCGCGGCACCGTTGGCCGGGCAGGAGATAACGTCGCATGACGACACCGTTTTCGGACGCGCAATCGTTGCGAAAGTCCCAGTGTTCGAGCCGGGTTCCAATCGGGTGTTGGGTGTGGTCATCGTCGGCATCTCCACGAAGGCCTTCGACGATCAATTTTCGAAAAATCTGCAGGTGCTGGGCGCGATGGGAGGCGTTCTCCTGCTGATCGGCGCCGGCGCTTCGTTGGCCCTTGCCCGGCGGTGGCGAGGGCTGACGCTGGGTTTGCGGCCGGCGGAGATCACCGAACTGGTACGCAGTCAGGCGGCGGTGCTGCAGGGCATCGGCGAGGGTGTGCTAGCGGTGGACACATCCCGACAAACCACGTTCATCAACGACGAGGCGTGCCGGCTGCTCGAGATCGGCAACGAAACGGGCCGACCCATTGACCAGATCGGCCTGACCCCGCGAGTGCTCGACGTGTTGAATTCCGCCGATTCGGCACCCACGTTGGCCACCGTCGGCGAACGCATCGTCGTGGTCTCGGCTCGGCCGGTGTGGCGCGAAGGACGCGAGCTGGGAACGGTTCTGGTGGTGCGGGACCGAACCGACGTCGAATCGCTGACCCGGCAACTCGACGCCGTGCAGCTCATGAGCACGGTGTTACGCGCACAACGCCACGAGTTCGCCAACCGTCTGCACTTACTGAACGGCTTGTTGCATGGCGGGCACGTCGACGAGGGACTGCAATACCTGGAAGAACTGCTCGGATCGGGACCGCTTGGGTCCGCGCTACCCGGTATCGACTCCATCCGCGATGCCTACCTGCAGGCATTCTTGGCCGCCAAGGCCGCAGCCGCCCGCGAGGCGGGCGTGACGCTGACGATCGGCGAGAACACCTGGGTGCCCGGCCGGCTCGTGCTGCCAGTCGACGTCACCACCGTCGTGGGAAATCTGCTGGACAACGCGATCGACGCGGTTCGGTTGAGCGACAACGAGACCAACGAGGTGGAAGTCGAGCTGCTGCAAGATGGTTCGACGCTGCACATCACGGTGGCCGACAGCGGCGACGGCGTGGCGCCAGACTTCGTCGAGGATCTGTTCACCGAGGGCCGGACCACGAAGCCGGATTCCGGTATACCGGGCGGCCGCGGTATCGGCCTTGCGTTGTCGCGGCAGATCAGCCGCGCCCTCGGCGGCGACCTGTGGTTGGCCAGTGCGGGCAATCCGGAGGTGCCGCTGCGCGGCGCGGAGTTCATGGCCCGGCTCCCGGGCGTGATGGTTGAGGAGGCGCAATGGGTGACGCAGAGCTGACCGTCCTGGTGGTCGATGACGACTTCCGCGTCGCCAACCTGCACGCCGAGGTGGTCAACACGTTGCCGGGCTTCACCGTCGCCGCCACAGTGAACACGCTCTCGGCCGCTCGCGAGGCCGTGCGGGAGGCGCCCGCCGTCGACCTCGCGCTGGTCGACGTCTACCTGCCCGACGGGTCCGGCATCGACTTCATCCGCGAATTGCAGTGCGACAGCATCGTTTTGACGGCGGCAACCGAGGCGGCCACGATCCGCGCCGCGATGTCGGCGGGCGCGGTGAACTACCTCGTCAAGCCGTTCGCAACGACCGAGTTGGCCGCGCGCCTGGCGGGCTACGCGCGCTACCGCAAGATCCTGGCCGCCCAAAACCTCACCGCGAACGATGTGGACGCGGCGCTGGACGCCCTGCGCCCCAGGATCGCTCCCCCTGCGCAGGCCACCATCGCGGCTTCATCCACCAAACAGCTTGTGCTGCAAGCGTTGCGCGCATCAGAAAGGCCCAAGTCGGCGGCGGAGGTTTCCGCGGCCATCGGGATTTCGCGGGCGACCGCCCAGCGGTATCTGGCGGCGCTGGCCGGTGACGGTGACGTCACCGTCGGGTTGCGCTACGGCACGACGGGCCGCCCGGAGCAGGAATTCGCGGCCAACGCCAAGTCGGCGCGTCCCCTGCGCTGAGCGGCGATTCGCGCGCAGGCTCGATGCCCCCGGCGCAGGCTCGCCGGGCGAGTGGCCCGGTGCCCGCTATCGACGCGCGACGAGCCCGTGCGTCCTGCCGGGCCAGCGCCCGCCGGCGCCGGGCCGCCGAGCGGCGAATATTGGTGGCCACCAAGGCATGCGACACGTCGCCGTGGATGCAGGTGAGCGTCGCGGGGGCCCGCCCGGTAGCAGCGGGGACGGCCTTCGCCGGCTTGGCGACCTTGGCCGGCCTGCCGGGCCACCAGTTGGCGTTCCCTACCAGAGCGGCCAGGGCCGGCACCGTGACCGTGCGGACCACGAAGGTGTCGATCAACAAGCCCATGCCGATGATGAACCCCGTTTGCACCATGGTCGACAGGCTGCCGGTCAGCATGCCGAACATCGAGGCGGCGAAGATGATGCCGGCAGACGTGATGACACCACCCGTCGAACGGACGGCG